>NZ_JBDJKW010000007.1:0-242206 GCF_039673065.1 Allobosea sp. TWI1241
CCCCGCGCCGTTCGGACCGATCAGCGCATGAATGCTCCCGCGACGAACCTGAAGATCGACGCCGCTGACCGCCGTGAAACCCGCGAATTCTTTCGTCAGACCCGAGGTCGATAGAATTATGTCCTCAGGCATCTCGCTTCCACCCAGACGATATCTTGATCATTCTTCATTGAACGGTATTTCAGACGGTCATGCTGCACTGCGCATATCACCCATGTCAACGGCGCAAGGGGGCGATGGGCCGAAAACGGGGCGGCTGAACGCCGCGCTTAGACCAAGGGCGTAGGAAAACGCGCTCGCCCACCGCTCTTGGCGCCTTCCGAGCAGGCAATCGCCTGCTGCACTGCGGCCGCGGCGCCGCTTCATGTTGCAACTGCTGCGCCGCCTTGCTTAGTTCTTGGCCCCGGGCTCTCCGCTCCGGTTTCTTCCAGCGACAAAGGCAGGATGATGAAGAAGGTTTATCCCGATGCTGCGGCCGCGCTGGCCGGGGTCGTCAAGGACGGCATGACGATCATGGCCGGCGGCTTCGGCCTGTGCGGCATCCCCGATACGCTGATCGAGGCGATCCGCCAGTCCGGCGCGCGGGACCTCACCTTCGTCTCGAACAATGCAGGCGTCGACGGCGCCGGTCTCGGCCTGCTGCTGGAGACCCGCCAGATCCGCAAGATGATCTCGTCCTATGTCGGCGAGAACAAGCTGTTCGCCCAGCAATACCTCGCCGGCGAGCTCGAGCTCGAATTCACCCCGCAGGGCACGCTGGCCGAGCGCATCCGCGCCGGCGGCGCCGGCATCCCGGCCTTCTTCACCAAAACCGGCGTCGGCACGCTGATCGCCGAGGGCAAGGAGGAGCGCGAATTCGACGGCGAGCGCTACATCATGGAGCGCGGCATCTTCGCCGACATCTCGATCGTGCATGCCTGGAAGGGCGATACCGAGGGCAACCTCGTCTACCGGAAGACCGCGCGCAACTTCAATCCGATGATGGCGACGGCCTCGCGCTTCACCGTGGCGCAGGTCGAGCATCTCGTCCCGGCCGGGGAGATCGACCCCGACCAGATCCACACCCCGGGCATCTTCGTGAAGCGCATCGTCCACGTTCCGAACGCCGTGAAGCGGATCGAGAACCGGACGACCCGCCCGCGCCCGACCGCCGCCTGAGGAGAGCCGACCATGGCCTGGACCCGTGAACAGATCGCCGCGCGCGCGGCCAAGGAGCTGCAGGACGGCTTCTACGTGAACCTCGGCATCGGCATCCCGACGCTGGTGTCGAACTACATTCCCGAGGGCGTGAGCGTGCAGCTCCAGTCCGAGAACGGCATGCTCGGCATGGGCCCGTTTCCCTATGAGGGCGACGAGGATCCCGACCTGATCAACGCCGGCAAGCAGACCATCACCGAGCTGCCGACCACCAGCTACTTCTCCTCGGCCGATTCCTTCGGGATGATCCGCGGCGGCCATATCGACCTGTCCATCCTCGGCGCGATGCAGGTGGCGCAGAACGGCGACCTCGCCAACTGGATGATCCCGGGCAAGATGGTGAAGGGCATGGGCGGCGCCATGGACCTCGTCGCCGGCGTCAAGAAGGTCGTGGTGGTGATGGAGCATGTCGCCAAGAACAAGGACGGCAGCGAATCGCCCAAGCTGCTCAAGGCCTGCGACCTGCCGCTGACCGGCGCCGGCGTCGTCGACATGGTGATCACCGATCTCGGCGTCTTCACCATCGACGAGAACGGCGGCGGCCTGACCCTGATCGAGCTGGCCGAGGGGGTCGGCCTCGACGAGATCAAGGCCAAGACCGAGGCGGCGTTCAAGGTCGCGATCTGACCGCGATCCCTCCGCCTTTCGCGCGGGCCCGCTAACATCCTCATGCCCGCCTTCGTGGCGGGCATGATGCGTTCGGGCCCCGGCGTCGCTCGCGTCTGCGAGGGAAAAGCGCCGTCAGCCGCCCTCCCAGCCTTCCCTGACCAGTTCCGGCACGGCGCTGGCTTCCTGCGGATAGCCGACGCAGAGATAGGCGATCAGGCGCCAGTCCGGCGGAGCGCCGGCGATGCGCGCGATCTCCTCCGGTTCGAGGATCGAGACCCAGCCGACGCCGACGCCATGGGCGCGGGCGGCGAGCCAGAACTGGGTGATCGCCGCCACCACCGAATAGGCCAGCGTCTCCGGCATGGTGCGCCGTCCGAGCCCATGGCCGCGCGCCGTGCCCTCGTCGCAGAACACCGCGAGCTGCACCGGCGCCTCGCGCAGGCCCTCGAGCTTGAGCCGTGCATAGAGCGCGGCGCGCTCGCCCTCGTATTCCGCCAGCGCCGCGGCGTTGCAGCGCGCGAAGCTCGCCTGCACGGCGGCGCGCCGTTCGGCCTCGTCGATGCGCGAGACGCGCCAGGGCTGCGCATGGCCGACCGAGGGCGACAGCGCCATCAGCCCGAGCAGCTCGTCGAGAAGCGCCGGCGGCACCGGCTCGCTGCGGAAGCGCCTGACATCGCGCCGCCAGGCCATCAGCGTGGCGAGTTCCTCGCGGAAGGCGTCGCCGAAGACTGGTGGCGTGTTCACGCGCCGTCCCGGCGCGCGATGGCGTGGAAGAACGAGCCGGAGATCAGGCCGCGGCGGCTGCCGGCCGGCGCAGGCGCCGAACCATGCGGATCGCTGACCATGGCGAAGGGCGGGTCCTCGCCCGGCGAGATCACGCTGGCATAGTGGAATTCATGGCCGTTCAGCGTGCCGCCGGCCGGTCCCAGCGGCCCGTCGGCCTCCAGCACGGCACGGCGATAGCCGAGGTTCATCCGGCGCCTGGCGAAGCTGGTCTCGACCGAGAGCAGCCCCGCCATGGCATGGGCGGTGCCGTCGGCGTCGACCAGCGTCCGGCCCAGCACCATGTAGCCGCCGCACTCGCCATGGACCGGCCGCGTCGTCGCGAAGGCGCGCAGGCTCGTCAGGAAGCGCTGCGCGGCGGCGAGGCGCCCGGCATGCAGCTCGGGATAGCCGCCCGGCAGCCAGCAGGCGTCGCAATCGGACGGGGGTGGCTCGTCGGCCAGCGGCGAGAACGGCACCAGCGCCGTGCCGAGCGCCCGCCAGCCGGCCTCCACATGCGGGTAGACGAAGCTGAAGGCGGCGTCGCGGGCGATGGCGACGCGCCGGCCGGGCGCCGGCAGTGCGATCGTCATGGCGGCGGGTGCAGGCAGGTGCGTCGCCGTGGCCGTCGCGATGACCGCATCGAGATCGACGGCGGCGGCGACGGCGTCGGCAAGGGCGTCGAGGCGATTGTGCAGATCCGCGGTCTCGCCGGCCTGCACCAGGCCGAGATGGCGCTCGGGCAGGATCAGGCTGGCCTCGCGCGGCAGGGCGCCGAGCACCGGCAGGCCGATGCGCTCCATCCCGGCGGCGGCGAGGCGGCGATGGCGCTCGCTCGCGACCTTGTTGAGGATGACGCCGGCGATGGTGATGCGCGGATCGTAGTGCCGGCAGCCGAGCGCCACCGCACCCGCCGACTGCGCCTGGCCGGAAACGTCGATCACCAGCACCACCGGCCAGCCGAGCAGGGCAGCGATGTCGGCGCTGGCGCCGGTATGGCCCTCCGGCCCCGGCACGCCGTCGAACAGCCCCATCGAGCCCTCGGCGACGATGATGTCGGCCTCGGCCGCTGCCGAAGTGGCGATGCCGCCGAGCAGGGCGTCGCTCATCGACTGGCTGTCGAGATTGGCGCTCGGCGCGCCGGTGGCGGCGGCGTGGAAGGCGGGGTCGATATAGTCCGGCCCGCATTTCAGCCCGCGCACGGACAGCCCGCGCCGGCGCAGCGCGCGCTGCAGGCCGAGCGTGATCGTGGTCTTGCCGGAGCCCGAGCGCGGCGCGGCGATCAGCAGGCCGCGGGCGCTCACGGCCGCCCTCCGCCCGGGCGGAAGCGGCGATCGTAGCCGGTCGAATAGAGCGCGCTCTCGGCGAAGTCGGCGCTGCCGAGCGCCGGACCGACCAGGATCAGCGCGGTGCGCTCCAGCGCCGCCGCGTGCACCTGCGCGGCGATGTCGCCGAGCCTGCCGTGCAGGATGCGCTCCTCCGGCCAGGAGGCGCGGAAGACGATCGCGACCGGGCAGTCGGCGCCGTAGAACGGGGTGAGCTCGGCCACCACCTGCTCTACGACATGGATGGAGAGATGGATGGCGAGCGTCGCGCCCGAGGCGGCGAAGGTCGTCAGCTTTTCCTTGTCCGGCATGGCCGAGGCGCGGCCGGAGGTGCGCGTCAGCACCAGCGACTGCGCCAGTCCCGGCAGGGTCAGCTCGCGCTTCAGCGCGGCGGCGGCGGCGGCGAAGGCCGGCACGCCCGGGGTGACGTCATAGGGGATGCCGAGTGCGTCGAGCCGGCGCATCTGCTCGCCGGTGGCGCTCCAGATCGAGAGGTCGCCGGAATGCAGCCGCGCCACGTCGAGCCCGGCCTCGTGCGCCGCGCGGATCTCGGCGACGATCGCGTCGAGATCCAGCGGCGCGGTATCGACGATCCGCGCGCCCGCCGGGCACCAGCCGAGCAGCGCCTGCGGGATCAGCGAGCCTGCATAGAGGCAGACCGGGCAGGCGGCGATCAGGTCGCGCCCGCGCAGGGTGATCAGGTCGGCGGCGCCGGGGCCGGCGCCGATGAAGTGGACGGTCAAGCGCTTGCTCCCCTCGCCAGTGCGCAGGTGACGCGGGCCGTCGCGATGCGCGGCAGCACGAGCGTGGCGCCGGGGCCCGCGGCGGCGAGGGCCGCCGCCTCGGCGACCGAGCCGACGCCGTAGAGCCCGGCGATCCGGGTCGAGCGCGTGGCGCAGGAGGCCTCGAAGCCGGCAAGCGCCTCGTCCGGGATCACTGCGAGCGCCAGCCCGGCTTCCCGTGCCAGAGCCAGCAGGCCCGGCTCCGCGGCGCGCGCGGCCACTGTCGCCAGCCGGCCGAGCTCGGTCGCGGCGACGCCGGCCTGCGTCAGCGCCTGCGCGAGGCAGTCCCTTATCTCAGCCTCGCCGGTGCCGGGACGCAGGCCGATGCCGGCGACGAGATGGCTCACGGCTTGCTCACCCGCCATTGCGTCACCGTCATCGCGGCGCGCCAGCCATGCAGGCTGCCCACCGCGTCGAGATGCGCGACGGAGAGACGGCGCAGACTGCCGCCATGGGCGGCATAGAGCGCGGCCAGCCGCGCCTCGCCCTCCAGTGTCACCACATTGGCGACGAGGCGCCCGCCCGGCTTCAGCGCCGCGAAGGCGGCCTCGAACAGGCCGCGATCGGTGATGCCGCCGCCGATGAAGACCACGTCCGGCGCTGGCTGCCCGGCGAAGCTGTCCGGCGCCGCGCCCTCGACGACCGTCACCGCGACCGCGCCGAGCTCCAGCCGGTTGCGGGCGATGCGCGCGGCGCGCTCCGGCACGGTCTCGAAGGCGATGGCGCGGTTGTGGCGATGGCGCCCGCTCCATTCGATCGCGATCGAGCCGGAGCCCGCCCCGACGTCCCAAAGCAATTCGCCGGCGCGCGGCGCCAGCCCCGACAGGGTGATGGCACGGATATCGGCCTTGGTCAGCTGGCCGTCATGATCGAGCCAGTCGTCCGGCAGGCCGGTGCTCAGCGGCATCACGCGGGCATCGGGAGCGGCCTTCACCGCGACCGCGATCAGGTTGAGCGGCACGATGCCGTCGAGCGCGAAACCGGCGGCGGTGGCCTGCCGGATGCGCTCCTGCGGGCCGCCGAGCGATTCCATCACGGTCAGCACGCTCTCGCCGAAACCGTTCGCGGCGAGCAGGGTCGCCACCGCCTGCGGCGTCGTCTCGTCCCAGGACAGCGCGAGGATATGCGCGCCGGGCTGCAGCAGCGGCACGATGCGCTGCAGCGAGCGGCCGTGCAGCGAGACCAGGGCGCATTCCTCCTGCGCCCAGCGCATCCGGCTGCAGGCCATGGCGAAGGAGGAGATCTGCGGGATGACGCGCATCTCCTCGGCGGGGATCGCCTTCGCCAGCCCCTGGCCGATGCCGTAATGGAAGGGATCGCTGGTCGCGAGCACGCAGACGCGCCGGCCGCGCTCGGCGAGGATCGCCGGCAGCGCGTTGCGGAAGGGCTGCGGCCAGGCCCGGACCTCGCCGGGCAACGTGCCGATCAGCTTGAGATGCCGCTCGCCGCCGAAGACGATCTCAGCGCTCTCCAGCGCCTCGCGCGCCTCGGCGCCGAGACCGCTCGGGCCATCCTCGCCAAGGCCGACCAGCGCCAGCCAGGGCTGCCGTTCCTTGCTCGACAGGGGCGTGTTTTCGGGCGAAGTTTCAGGCATGACGGTCCTCATTCTCGGCGGTACCAGCGAGGCTGCGGCGCTGGACCGGCTTCTCGCCGACCAGGCGCCGGAGATCCGCGCGGTGATTTCTCTGGCGGGGCGCACGGCCGATCCGCGGCCGCTCGCCTTGCCGACGCGCATCGGCGGTTTCGGCGGCATCGAGGGCCTGCGCCGCTATCTGGTCGATCAGCGGGTGGTCGCGGTGGTCGACGCCACCCATCCCTTCGCGGCAGTGATGCCCTTCCATGCCGAGGCGGCCTGCAAGGCCGAAGGCGTGCCGCTGCTGGCGATCCGCCGCGAGCCCTGGACCCCGCAGCCGGGCGATGACTGGCTGCGCGTGCCCGATCTCGACGCGGCCGTCGCCGCGCTGGGACAGGAGCCGCGCCGCGTCTTCCTGACCATCGGCCGGCTCGAACTGCCCCGCTTCTTCGCGGCGCCGCAGCACCATTACCTGATCCGGGTGATCGAGCCCCCGGCCGAGCCTCTGCCGCTGCCGCAGGCGCGAATCCTGTGCCAGCGCGGCCCCTTCGCGCCCGAAGCCGAGGAGGCGCTGATGCGGGACGAGGGCATCGAGATCCTGGTCAGCAAGAATGCCGGCGGGCCGATGACGCTGGGCAAGCTCACCGCGGCGCGCCGCTTGCGCCTGCCGGTGGTCATGGTCGAGCGCCCGCCCAAGCCCGCGGTGGAGACCGTCTCGCATGTCGATCAGGTCCTGCCCTGGCTGGTCGCGCAGGGGCTGCTGGCGACCGAGCGCGGCGTGTAGACGAAAGGCGCCTCGCCGTCGCGGTCGATCAGCCTTGTGCCGCTGGCGCCGATCATCACCAGGGTCGCCATGTCGGCGCTCGACGCGGCCACCACCGCCTCGCCGAGCGTCATGATCCGCAGGCGCTCGTCCGGCCGCCCGATCGCGCGGGCGAAGATCACCGGCGTTTGCGCCGCGCGGATCTCGGCCGCCAGAGCCAGCGCCTCGCCGAGCTGCCAGGGCCGCGCCTTCGAGATCGGATTGTAGAGCGAGATCACGAAATCCGCCTCGAGGACGGCGCGCAGGCGCTTCGTCACGACCTCCCAGGGCTTGAGATTGTCCGAGAGCGAGATCGCGCAGAAATCGCCGCCGAGCGGGGCGCCGGCGCGGGCGGCGGCTGCCAGCATCGCGGTGATGCCGGGCTCGACAGTGATCGGAAGCGCGCGCCAGGACGGATCGCCGGCCTCCAGCGCCTCGAACACCGCAGCCGCCATGGCAAAGACACCCGGATCGCCGCCCGAGACCACCGCGACCCGCCGGCCCGCCGCCGCCAGCTCCAGCGCATGCCGCGCGCGCTCGACCTCGACGCGGTTGTCGGTCGCGTGGCGCAATTGCCCTTCGCGAGGCGGTACGCGCTCGACATAGGGGCCGTAGCCGATCAGGTCGGTCGCCGCGTCGAGCGCTACCTGCGCGGCCGGCGTCAGATAGCGCGCCTCGCCCGGGCCGAGCCCGACCACCGTCAGGGAACCGCTCACAGCCGTCGTCCTTCGCCCGGCACCAGGATCAGCGAGAAATAGGGCGCCTCGGCATCGCCGCGCTCGGCGAGGCGGCAGACGACCTGTCCCGCCATGGTGGCGCGCTCGACATAGATCGCCCGCTCCGCCAGCCCGGCGAGCGCCAGCGCCCGGCGGACCTTGGGCAGGTTGCGCCCGAGCTTCATCACCACCGCCGCGTCGGTATCGGCGAGGCGGCGCGCCAGCTCGGCCTCGGGCAGCGTGCCCGGCAGCACCGTCATCACGTCGTCGCCCCAGCTGATCGGCGCGCCGGCCTGGGCCCAGGCGCCCGCCATGGCGGTGACGCCCGGTACGACCTCGGTCGGGAAGCGATGGGCGAGCCGCCGCCACAGATGCATGAACGAGCCGTAGAGGAAGGGGTCGCCGTCGCAGATCACCGCGACGCTGCGGCCCTGCGCCATCTCGGCGGCCAGCGCCTCGGCGGTCTCGTCGTAGAAGGCGGCGATCGGCCCGCTATAGCCGTCCTCGTCGACCGGCACTTCGGTGGTGACCGGATAGGCCATGGCGATCTCGCGGGCGGGATCGGGGCCGATCACCGCGTCGGCGGTGCTGCGCGCATTCCCGCGCCGGCCGCGCTTGCAGAAGTGCGCCAGCCGGTCGGCCGAGAGCAGGATCTCGCGGGCGCGCACGGTCATGTAGGCCGGGTCGCCCGGCCCGAGGCCGACGCCGAAGAGCAGCGGGCGCGAGGCGGGCTCCGTCATCGCCGTCACTCCTTCGCCTGCGCCAGCGCGTTGACGGCCGCTGCCGCCATGGCCGAGCCGCCGCGCCGGCCGTGCACGACGAGGAAGGGCACGCGCCCGTCCTGCGCCAGCGCTTCCTTCGATTCGGCCGCGCCGACGAAGCCGACGGGGATGCCGATCACCGCGGCGGGCTGCGGCGCGCCTGCGTCGAGCATTTCCAGCAGCCGGAACAGCGAGGTCGGTGCATTGCCGATCACCACGACGGCACCGGCGAGATGCGGCCGCCAGAGCTCCATCGCCGCCGCCGAGCGGGTGGTGCCGGCCTGGGCGGCCAGCGCCGGCACAGCAGGGTCGGTCAGCGTGCAGATCACCGCATTATCGGCCGGCAGTCGGGCACGCGTCACGCCGTCCGCCACCATGCGCGCATCGCAGAGGATCGGCGCGCCGCCGGCGAGCGCGGCTTCGGCTTTCGCCGCGAAGTCCGGCGACATCGCCACGTCCTTCGGCAGGTCGGTCATGCCGCAGGCATGGATCATGCGCACCACCACCCGCTCCGCCGTGCCCGAGAAGCGGGCGAGGTCGGCCTCGGCGCGGATGATCGCGAAGGAGCGCTCATAGATCGCCGCGCCGTCGCGGATATAGGCATGCTGCGTCGTCACGCTGTCCGGTCCCGTTGCTGCGCGGCCTCGAGGCGCGCGCGGATGTCCTGACCCGGTTCGAGCCGGCGCACAAGCTCCGCCAGGCCGAGCACCGCTTCCGGCGGATCGCCGGCGCGCCCGCCGAACACCACCTCATAGGCGCCGCCATGGCCGGTCAGGGTCAGCGTCGCCGGCCCCGGATGGGCGCAGGCCTTGGCGCAGCCGGAGACGTGCAGGCCCGCGGCGAGCCGGGGCGGCAGCGCCGCCACGATCAGCGGCGCGTCGGCGAGCGTCGCCGCTTGGCCGCGCGTGCAGCCGGGCGCACCGGTGCAGACCGCGACACCGAGCCGCGGATCGTCGGCGGCGACGATCTGACCTAGCCCGGTGAGCGCCTCGCCCAGCCGCTCGGCCCGGTCCGCATCCAGCCCGCAGAAGGCGAGGCCGCGCCAGGGCGTCGGCCGGATGAGGGCGACGCCGGCCGCCTGCGCCGCATCGGCGATGCGCGCCAGTGTCTGCGCCTCGCAGCGGCCGAAGGGCAGGACGGCGAGCAGGGCGAGACCGCTGCGCTCGGGAAACAGGCCGGTCGCGGCCGGCGAAGGCCGCGCGGGTGGCGGCGGCAGCACAGGCAGCCCCGCGGCCAGCCCCGCCATCTGATCCTTGTCGAGCGCGCGCATGCGGGAAGGCGGCTTCGGCAGGGCGCCGCGCAGGGCGACGAAGCCCGTGAGCAGCTTGGCCGCGATCGCCGGCGCCTCTGTGACCGGCAGCGGCCCGAACCACGGGCCATCGGCGATCTGGAGGCCGACCGTCCCCGTATCCAGCGCGCGCAGGCGCAGATCGGCGGCGAAGCCGTCGAGGGTCAGCGCGCCGCCGCCATCGACCACGATCGAGGTCTTGGGGGGCACGCCGGCGACGGTGCGTCCGGCGCGCTCGACCGCCTCGGCCAGGGCTGCGGCGTCGATGCGGTCGTCGGCCGCGCGGCCGGCCAGCGGGGAGGCGAGGACGAGGCGGTTCGGCCCGTCGCCCTCCGCCTCGTCGACGAGGTCGCCGGCGAGCAGTGCCGCGACCAGGGCCGGATGCGTCCCGGCGCTGACGCCGCGCAATTGCAGATTGCCGCGGCTCGACACCTCGATCTGCCCGTTGCCATGGCGGGCGGCCAGCTCTGCGACTGCGGCGAGCCGTTGCGGCGTCAAGGCGTCGCGCGGCGGATGCAGGCGCACCAGCCAGCCGTCGCCGGTCTCCATCGGGCGCAGCGTGCCGGGGCACCAGCCGCGCCGCATCGCCACGCGCTCGGCCTCGTTCATCGTGCCGCCTCCGGCTCGTCGAGCCGCGCCACCGAGTTCAGCCGGCTGCGCCAGAGCCCGCGCTCGCGCGCCTGGGTCAGCCGCGCCCGGATCGACGCGGCGGCGGGGGCGTTGGCGCGCTGCAGCGCCTCCCAGGTCGCCGCATCGCCGCAATAGGCCTGGAACACCGCGTCGAACAGCGCGTCCGGTACCGCATCGGTGGTCGCGGCGTAGACGAAGAGTGCGTCGACCGCCTCGGCGAGCTCGGCCGCGCCGCGCCAGCCATGGGCGAGATGGCTCGCGATCCAGCGCGGATGGCAGAGCCGACCGTGCACGATGCGGGCGATGTCCTCGGCAAGCGTGCGGGCGCGCGGGTGCTCGGGGGCCGAGCTGTCGACGCTGTAGAGCGCGGCGTCGCCGCCCACCGCCTGCAGCGCCGCGGCGAAGCCGCCGATTACGTCTGCGGCGCTGGTCGCCTCGAGAATGTCGCGGCCGGCGGTGTCGCTGACATGGATGAAGGCCTGCGCCGCGGCGATCCGGTCGGCAAAACCGGCATCGGGCGCGCCGCCGCCCTCGGGGCCGCCATAGGCATGGTCGCTGGCGGCGAGATAGGCCTGGCCGAGCTCGGCGCGCGCCCGCCAGTCGCCGTCGAGGGCCCGGTCGGCCATCGCCGCGCCGTAGCGGCCGGGCGCCGCGCCGAAGACGCGCGCCCCGCTCTCGCCGCGCCGGCGCGCGGCGGCCGGCTCGTTCCACGCATCCGGCTCGTCGAGCGCGGCGACGGCGCGGGCGGCGGCGTCGAGCAGCGCGATCTGCGCCGGGAAGGTGTCGCGGAAGGCGCCAGAGATGCGGATGGTGACGTCGGCGCGCGGCGCCGCCAGCTTCGCCTGCGGCACGATCATGAAGCCGGTGACGCGGGTCGAGCCATGGTCCCAGAGCGGCGCGACGCCCATGAGATGCAGCGCGTGCGCGATGTCCTCGCCGCCCGAGCGCAGCGTCGGCGAAGCCCAGAGATCCATCACGATGCGGCGGGGATAGTCGCCTTCCTCCTGGAGATGACGGCGGATGACGGTCTCGGCGGCGCGGGCGCCGAGGCGGGCGGCGGCCCGGGTCGGCAGGGCGCGCGGATCGAGCGTCGAGAGATTGCGCCCCGTCGGCAGCACGTCCGGCCGGCCGCGATGCGGTGCACCCGCCGGCCCCGGCGGCACGAAGCGCCCGTCGAGCGCCCGCAGCAGGTTGGCGCGCTCGCTGGCGGCGGATACGGGATCGGCTTGCGATTGCCCGAAGACGTGCAAGCCGTCGCGGAACTGCGTCTCGGCGATGTCGCAGAGATGCGCGTCGAGCGCGGCAAGCGCGCCCTGCATGGCGAGATCGGGCGTCAGCCCGCAGGACGCGGCCAGCCCGGAGACATGGGCCCGGTCGAGAATCTCGCGGGCGACGATCTCGGCACGGCGCGGATCGAGCACCTGCGCCTGCGCGTATTCCTCGACGAGATCGCGCAGCAGCGCGACCTCGCCTTGATCGTCGGGGCCGGCGAGCGGCGGCGGCAGATGGCCGAGCGTCAGTGCCGAAAGCCGGCGCTTGGCCGGCGCAGCCTCGCCGGGGTCGTCGACCACGTAAGGATAGATCACCGGCAGCGTCGCAACCGCGAGCCGGGGCCAGCAACCCGGCGACAGCGCCACCGCCTTGCCCGGAAGCCATTCGGTGGTGCCGTGCGTGCCGAGATGGATCAGCGCATCGGCCCGCCATTGCCGGCGCAGCGCCAGATAGAAAGCGAGATAGCCATGGCAGGGCGGCGCGTCGGGATCGTGATAGCGCGCCTTGCGATCGGGCGAGGCGTCGCGCGGCGGCTGCAGGGCGATGCAGACCCTGCCGAAATGCGCGGCCCGGAAGCGGAAGGCGCCGCCTTCGCAGGAAGGGTCGCTCTCCGGCGCGCCATGGCTGGCGAGCAGCGCGGCGCGTGCCTCGGACGGGATGCCGGCGAGCCAGTCGCGATAGGCGTCGAGCGGCAGGGCGAGATCGGCCGGTCCCTCGGTCAGCGCCCGCATCAGCGCTGCGCCGTCCGCGTCCGGAGCCGGTATGTCGTAGCCGGCCTCGGCCAGCAGCTCCCGGATCGCCAGTGCGCTTGCCGGCGTATCGAGCCCGACCGCGAAGCCGGCCCGGCCGCCGCGGGCGGGATAATCCGACATCACCAGCGCGAGGCGCCGGTCGCGGGCGGGCTTGCGGGCGAGCGCGACCCAGCCATTGGCGAGATCGGCCAGCGCGGCGATGCCGGCCTCGTCCGGTGCGAAGCGGCGCAGCGGCAGGCCGGTCGCGGCATCGGTCAGCTCCTGCTTGAAGGCGACGGGAATCGCGCCGAGCCGCCCGTCGAACTCCGGCAGGGCGGCCTGCATGGCGAGGTCGGTGGCCGAGAGCCCCCGGGACGAGGCGGCCCAGGCCTCGCGAGGGCTGCCGACCGGCACGGCCTGCAGGATCGGGCAATCGGCGCGGTCGAGCACGAAATCGGCGCCGCCGCGAGCGGAAAAGGCGGTGGTGGCGACGATCAGCGCCGGCTTGCGCGCGGCGATCAGCGCGGAAAGCGCGGCGATGACGGCCGGGTCCTTCAGGCTGGTCAGCGCCAGCGGCAGGGCTGCGAGCCCGCGTGCGGCCAGCGCCTGCGCCATGGCCTCGACCATCGCCGTGTCGCCGGCGGCGACGCCGGAGCGATAGGCGAGGATCGGAACGAGGGGCCTGTCGGCCGGCAAGGCGGCGAGCGCCTCGGGCCATGGCAGGGGCGCGCCGGCCGGGCCGATGGCGAAGAGGCCGGGAAGCGGAACGGGATCGAGATCGCAAGCCTCCGGCGATGCCTCATCCCCCTGCTCCAGGTGATGGGCCGGCGAAGCCGCGGCGGAGGAACGGGCGCTGCGTCCTGCGAGATAGGCCTCCAGCCGCGCCAGCAGGCGGTCCATGTTCTGCGTGCCGCCGCCGGCGTGGAAATGGCCGAGCAGGGCGTCGGCGAGGACCTTCGGCACCGTGCCGTAGCCGGCGAGGCGGTCGTCGTCGCGATCGTCGCCCGGCAGCACGGCCAGCGGCACGCCGGCCGCCTTGCAGGCGGCCGAGATCTGCTCGATTCCGTAGCGCAGATAGTCGAGCCCGCCGAGGCAGCGCAGCAGCACGAAGCGCGAGCGGGTCAGCGTCGCCTCGATCAGCAGGTCGATGGAGAGCGGATGCTTCAGCCGCCGCAGCGGCACGAGGCGCAGCGAGGCCGCGCCCGGCCGGGCCGCAGCAGCGGCCGCCAGCGCCGAGAGGTCGCTGTCGCTGAAGGAGAGCACCACGACGTCCGCCGGGGGCAGGGCGAGGTCGACGGCATCCTCGCCGTCGTCGAGCCTGACCTCGCTGGTCGGGAGAAGGTGCATGGTCAGGGCCTCGCGGCCGGTTTTCACAGATCGGGAGGGACCGCCATGCCGGCGGTCCCCGACACGCGTCGCCCCCGAAAGAGGGCGTCTATAGCATCATCCCCGCAGGGCCGCTTCCACCGCGGCGCGGTCGAAACCCTTGAGCCCGATCACCACCAGGCGGCCGTCGCGCGCCTCGTCGGCGCCCCAGGGCCGGTCGTAATGATGGCCGACGCGGCGGCCGACGCCCTGCACGACGAGGCGCATCGGCTTGCCGGGGATGGCGGCGAAGCCCTTCACCCGCAGCACGCCCTCGGCCTCCGCCGCCCGGGCGATGCGGGCGGTCAGTTCCTCCGGCGTCGCGGCCGGCGGCAGGGGCAGGGCGACGCTATCGAAATCGTCATGGTCGTGATCCTCGCCTTCGCCGTGATGCGAGGGGCGGCCGGCGAGATCGGCTTCCGCCGCCGCGCCCAGCCCGATGATCAGCGCCGGCTCGACCTTGCCATGGGCGGTCTCGACGATCTTGATCGCCTTGGGCAGATGCGCGGCGATTTCGGCCTTGACCTTCTCGCGCCCGGCGGCGTCGATCAGGTCGCTCTTGTTGAGCAGGATCAGGTCGGCGCAGAGGATCTGGTCCTCGAACACCTCCTCCAGCGGGTTGTCGTGATCGACCGCCTGGTCCTTGGCGGCCTGGGCCTTCAGCGCCTCCGGATCGTCGGCGAACTGGCCCTCGGCGACCGCGGGGCCGTCGACCACGGCGATCACCCCGTCGACGGTGACGCGAGCGCGGATCGCGGGCCAGTTGAAGGCGCTGACCAGCGGCTTCGGCAGGGCGAGGCCCGAAGTCTCGATCAGGATGTGCTGCGGCGGGTTCGGGCGGTCGAGCAGCTTTTCCAGCGCCGGCACGAAATCGTCGGCGACCGTGCAGCAGATGCAGCCGTTCGGCAGCTCGACGATGTCCTCGGCGGTGCAGCCTTCGATGCCGCAGCCGGCGATGAACGAGCCGTCGAAGCCGAGATCGCCGAACTCGTTGACCAGCACGGCGAGGCGCTTGCCGCCGGCATTCTCCAGAAGATGGCGCACCAGCGTGGTCTTTCCGGCCCCGAGGAAGCCGGTGACGATGGTGCAGGGCACCTTGCCGAGGGAGGTCTGGGAGGCGGTGGTCATGCTGCGAAATCCTTGATCTGGCCCGATGGGCAGGGGCGCCTTGCAAAAGGCGTCGGTCAGATGAAAAGCGGGAGGAATTGGCGGGCGGTCCGGTGCGCGCGCCGGCTCCTGAGCGGCGGCACGCGCGCCACCACGCCCTTGCGGATGCAGACCGGCCGCTCGCGCCAGGGCACGATGCCGTCCTGGCTCGCCGCATAGCGCAAGGCGGCGTCGGCGATGTCCTCGACATGCTCGGCGCGGTCGAGATCGCCGATCACATAGGTCCACTTGCCTTCCGCCACGAGCGCGACCGTGCAGGGCCGCTTGCAGACGGAGAGGCATTCGACCGGCACGACGGGAATCCCGCTGCCGGCGAGGCGCTCGTCGAGGCTTTGCGCCAGCGCGATGCCGGGCTGGTCGTAGCCCTCGGCGAGGTCGGGCCGCGGGCGCCGGCAGGTCGTGCAGACATGCAGGGTGCAGCCGGCGGGCGTGACGGCCGCTGGGGCGGTGAGGTCGGTCATGGGCGTGAGGTCGCTGCGGGCGCGCTGGCCGCTCACCGGGCCGGATGCGGCGCGATGACGCGCGCCGTCGGCCGCAAGGCGGCATGCGTTCGGGTGGCGACGGCCGTCATGGTCATGATCGTTTCTCCCGGCCACCCCACCGGCAGCCTGTTGGCGACATCGAGCGACGGCAGGTCTCCTGGCTCGCGGGTCGCCGGTCTGCGCCGCCTTCCCGGTCCCCCCGGTGGCCGCTGGCGCAAACCTCGCCGCTTACAGTTGCGGGGGCAGCCGCGGCGTTTCACCGCGTTCCCTTTTCACCTCGTCTCCGAGGCACCGTCGCGGATGAACATTAGCCACAGCCGGCAGGCTGTGCAATGCAGCGACCGCCGCGGCCAAGGGTCGCCAGACGCGGAGAGCGCACCCGATGATCCCGAGAAGCCTCACCCTCGTCCTCGGCGGAGCCCGTTCCGGCAAGAGCCGCCATGCCGAAGCGCTGGTCGAGGCCTTCCCGGCGCCCTGGACCTATGTCGCCACGGCGCAGGCCTATGACGACGAGATGCGCCGCCGCATCGCCGAGCACCGCGCCCGCCGCCCGGCCGGCTGGCGGACGGTCGAGGCACCGCTGGCCCTGCCGGAGGCGTTGCGGAACGTGAACCCCGGCCAGCCCGTGCTGGTCGACTGCCTGACGCTCTGGCTGACCAATCTCATCCTCGGCGAGCGTGACGTGGCGGTCGCGACCGGCGAACTGCTCGCCGCCTGCCGCCAGGTCGAGGCGCCGCTTGTCCTGGTGTCCAACGAGGTCGGGCTCGGCATCGTGCCGGAGAACGCGCTCGCCCGCCGTTTCCGCGACGAGGCCGGCCGGCTGCACCAGCGCCTTGCCGCGCAGGCCGACAGCGTGGTCTTCATGGTCGCCGGATTGCCGATGACGGTGAAGTGACGGGAGACGGGCGATGACGATCGCAGCCGAGGAGGCCGCGCGCCACAAGGCGAAGATGGAAAAGCGCAAGGCAGTGCAGGACGCCGAGATCGCCGGCAAGACGATCGAGAAGGGCCTGCTCATCGTCAACACCGGTCCCGGCAAGGGCAAGTCCACCGCGGCCTTCGGGCTGATGCTGCGGGCGCTCGGCCATGGCTGGCGCGTCGGCGTGGTGCAGTTCATCAAGGGCGCCTGGGAGACCGGGGAGCGCAAGGCGCTCGACGCCTTCGGCGACCGGATCGCCTGGCACAGCATGGGCGAGGGCTTCACCTGGGAGACGCAGGACAAGGCGCGCGACATCGCGGCCGCGACCCGCGCCTTCGAGATGGCGAAGGCGCTTATGGCCGATGAGAGCATTCGCCTGCTGGTGCTCGACGAGCTCAATATCGCGCTGCGCTACGACTACCTGCCGCTGGCCGAGGTCGTCGCCACCCTGCGTGCGCGCCGGCCGGACCTGCACGTCGTGGTCACCGGGCGCAACGCCAAGCCCGAGCTGATCGAGGCGGCCGATCTCGTCACCGAGATGACGCTGGTGAAGCACCATTTCGCCGCCGGCGTGAAGGCTCAGGCCGGCATCGAGTTCTGACGGCGCGCCGCCTTAGGCGAGCAGCACGAGGCCGGCGCCGCTCGCCGCGAGGCCCCAGAGCAGCAGGCAGGCGCGGCGATAGAGGGCGAGCGCCCGGCGGATGTCGGCCGCGCCGGCCTCCGCCCGCCCGTCGCCCATCCAGCCATCCTCGACCCTGACCGTGCCATAGACGCGCGGCCCGGCGAGACGCAGGCCGAGCGCGCCTGCCATCGCCGCCTCCGGCCAGCCGGCATTGGGCGAGCGATGGCTGCGCGCATCGCGGCGCACCGCCCGCCACGCCGCCGAGGCCTGGCGCGGGCTGTCAAAGGCCGCGGCCGCGACGAGGAGCAGCGCCGTCAGCCGCGAGGCCGGCAGGTTGACGAGATCGTCGAGGCGGGCGGCGGCCCAGCCGAAGGCGAGATGCCGCGGCGTCCGGTGCCCGATCATCGAATCGGCGGTGTTGATCGCCTTGTAGGCGGCGATGCCCGGCAGGCCGAGCGCACCGAGCCAGAAGGCCGGCGCGACGATGCCGTCGGAGAAGTTCTCGGCCAGGCTCTCGATCGCCGCGCGGGCGACGCCCGCCTCGTCCAGGCTCTGCGGATCGCGCCCGACGATCATCGCCACCGCCGCGCGCCCGCCGGTGAGGCCGTTGCGTTCCAGCCCCTCCGCCACGGCGGCGACGTGCTCGTGCAGGCTGCGCTGGGCCAGCAGCGTCGAGGCGAGCAGGGCCAGCGGCAGCAGCGTAGCCGGACCCGCGAGCCGGCAGAGCCAGATCAGGGCGAACGCAGCCGACAGCGTCGCCGCCAGCAGGATCGCCAGCGCCGCGACGCCGGCGAGACGGCGTCTGGCGAAGCCGTCGCGCTCGCGGTTCAGCCCGCGGTCGAGCGCCCGGATGAGACGACCGATCCAGGTGACGGGATGGCCGATCCACGCGTACAAGCGCGCCGGATAGCCGAGCGCCGCTTCGAGCAGCAGCGCGGCGATCAGAAGTGGCAGGCTGTCGGGGACGATCATGACGGATGGCAAGGACGCGGCTGACGGGATCTGGCATGGCGGGGATCTCGCCACGGCCCGGACGCTGTTCGGACAGGCGCCCGAGCCCTGGATCGATCTCTCGACCGGGATCAATCCCGTTCCCTATCCGCTTCCGGCGGTGCCGTTAAGCCTGTGGCAGCGCCTGCCGGGCGCGCAGGACGAGGCGCGCCTGCTGGAGGCGGCCCGTGCCGCCTATCGCATCCGCGCCGGCGACGCGGTGCTGGCGGCGCCCGGCACCCAGATCCTGATCGAGCTGCTGCCGCGGCTGCTGGCCAACAGGCCCTCGCCGGATGTCGCGGTGCTCGGCCCGACCTATGGCGAGCACGCGCTGAGCTGGCGCAAGGCCGGGGCGCGGCTGCGCGAGATCGCCGCGCTGTCGCAGGCCGGCGAGGCCGACGTGGTCGTGGTGGTCAATCCGAACAATCCCGACGGACGCATCGTCCCGCCGGCCGCGCTGCGCGATCTCGCCGGCGGGCTCGCCCGCCGTAGCGGCCTGCTGGTCGTCGACGAGGCCTTCGCTGATTTCGCGCCCGAGGCCAGCCTGGTGCCGACGCTGCCGGAGGCGACGCTGGTGCTGCGCTCCTTCGGCAAGGCCTACGGGCTGGCCGGCCTGCGCCTCGGCTTCCTGATCGGCGGGGCGCGGCATGTCGTGGCTCTGCGCGACATGCTCGGGCCCTGGGCGGTGGCGGGGCCGGCGCTGCATGTCGGCGCTGTCGCGCTCGCCGATGGCGACTGGCTGGCGCAGGCGGCGCGCGAACGCTCCCGGGATGCCGCGCGGCTCGATGCGCTGCTGCGGCCGCATGGCACGGTGGTCGGCGGCACGATCCTCTATCGCCTGGTGGCGACGCCGGAGGCGCCGGAACTATACCGCGCGCTCGGCCGGGCCGGCATCTATGTCCGGCGCTTCCATCATGACGAGCGGCTGCTGCGCTTCGGCCTGCCGAGCGGCGAGGCTGAGTGGGCGCGGCTGGCGCAGGCGCTCTGCTGATCTCGCATCTGTCATCGCGTCGCGCGGCTGGACAGCGTCGGCAGCCCATGGAACACCCGCCCGGCAGCCCATCGCGCGGCGAAGAGAAGAGGTCCCCGCATGCAGCCCTGGCCCAAGCAGAACGCCCTGACCATCGGTTTCGCCCATGCCGCCTACCAGCTGCGTGACGCCTATCTCGCGCGCGGCGGCGAAGCGGCCTCCTTCGAGGTCCGCACCGTCGAGGACCTCAAGGCGCGGGCGCCGGAAGCCGATGTGCTGGTGGTCTCGGGCCTCTGGCGCAACGAGATCGCCGCGACGACGCCGAAGCTGCGCTTCATCCAGTCGATCAGCGCCGGCACCGACCAGTTCGACCGGCAGGTGCTCGGCGCGGCCGGGGTCCGGCTCGCCAGCGCCCAGGGCAGCAATGAGCGCGCCGTGGCAGAGCATGCCATCGCGCTCATCCTGGCGCTGGCCCGCCAGCTCCATCTGGCGCGCGACAACCAGGCGCAGCGGCTCTGGCGTCCGATGATCGGCGACCGCGCCCGCCGCGAGGACGAGCTCGGCGGCAAGACCATCGTCATCGTCGGCCTCGGCCGCATCGGCCTCAGGCTGGCCGGCTTCGCCGCGGCCTTCGGCATGCGTGTCGTCGGCGTGCGCCGGCGCGGCGGCTCCGAGCCGGGCGTCGACCGCATCGTCACGCCCTCCGAGCTGCACGCCGTCCTGCCGGAGGCCGACATCCTGGCGCTGACCTGCCCGCTGACGCCGGAGACCGAGGGCCTGGTTGATGCCGCCGCGATCGCCGCGCTGAAGCCGGGCGCCTTCCTGATAAACGTGGCACGCGGCCGGGTCGTCGACGAGGCGGCGCTGATCGCCGCCCTGGGCGAGGGCCGGATCTCCGCCGGTATCGACTGCGTCTATGAGGAGCCGCTGCCGGCTGACTCGCCGCTCTGGCGCCTGCCGAACGCGCTCGTCACGCCCCACAGCGCCGGCGAGACCCGCGCCTATGAGGACAATGTGGTCGACATGCTGCTCGACAATCTCGGCCGCCTCGAACGCGGCGAGACCCAGCTGCTGAACCAGATCCTCTGAACGGCCGACGAAGATGCGAAAGGCCGGATGCGCGCTGGCGCATCCGGCCTTTTTGTCGGTGGCGGCGCCCGGTCGGGCCGATCACCAGTCGGAGCGGGGACGGAAGCGGCCGTCGCAGCCGATCAGCGGCCCGCCGCGATAATAGTCGTCGATGACGATGGCGGGGCGGGCGCAGCGCCGGGAGGGCTGGCTGCGCTCGACCATCGCGGTGCGGCGCTCGCGCCGATCGGTCCTGGCCTGCATCTCGCGCCGCTGGGGCGCGCGCTCCTGCGTCTTCTCGGCCGGCGCGGCCTCGGCGCGGGCCGGGGCGGGCATCGGCGAGGGAGCGGATACGGCCTTGCGCTCCTCGCGGGCCTGCTTCGGCGCCGGCGCAGCCGGCCGGGCGACCGGGGTCGGCATGGTGGCCGGGGCCTGCTTCGGTGCGCTGGCGGTTTCGCTGGCGGGCTCTTCGCTCTCGGCGACCGGGGCACGTTCGGCGACGGTCACGTCGTCGCTGGTGGCGCGCACCAGCTTGGCGACGCCGGTATCGAGCGCCACCGTGCGGAACGGCTTGTCGCCGCAGCCGTCACAGCGCGCGCTGTCGAGCGGCACCAGGTCGACCCGCGCCTGCCCGTCATCGCCGCTCTGGCCCTCGCCGGCGCCGCGCGCGGCGATCAGGATGCGCGGGGCCTCCTCCAGCTGCAGCTCGATCAGGGCGGTGCGCAGCCCGCGCGCCCGGCGATAGGCCACGACCTCGTCGCCGCCGGAGACCAGCAGCGCGAAGGCGGCGTCCTTGGGCGCGTTGGCGCGGAACTCGCCGCGCAGGCGGGCGATGGCGCGCTTGGCCTCGGCGCCGACCTCCCAGCTGCCGGGCGCGAAGGGGATGGAGCCTGTGGTCATCAGCTCGCGGGCCGATTGCAGCACGCCGACCGTCATGGTGCGCGCCGAGGATTCGAAGCGCAGCGCGCGCGGCCGCTCGGCGCTGGCCGGGGCCGCCGCCGGTGCATCGGCCTGTGCCAGGGTGAACGGCGCCACGAGGGTGTCGCCTTCGGCGCGGGCGAGCGCCGCGCCGGCCGAGACGAGCATGGCGAGCGCCGCCACGGCGAGCAGCGGGCGCTTGCCGGAGGCGCGGAAGGCCGGGACGATGTCGGTGTGGAAGCCCATCTCGGGTCTCCTCTCGGGAGGTGTGCGCGAGGCACGTCGCCCGTCCCTTGGCCGGCTCTGGGGCAGTTTCGCAGCGCGCGGCGCGACGCGGTGCCTGCCGCGAATTTACCATGTTCCTGCCAAGAAAAGTTGCGCTCGCGGCGAAAACTCGGCTGATGCGTCCAAGGCTCGGCCAACACCGCCGCGGCATCGCCTCAATGGTGCATCGGCGAGGCGACACGCGTATACCGCACAGGAACCACGGGGGACCGATCGTGAAGATCTCCGAACGTCACAGCGAAAGCGTCGAACTGCAGCCGAACCTCTCGCGCCGTGCGCTGGGTGGCCTCGTCCTCTCGCTGCCCCTGATCGGCGCGGGTTCGGCGCTGGCCCAGACCGACGAGGCTGCCACCAGCATCCTGCGCTCGCTGGCGCCGCACGACCGGGCGCCCTCCGGCGGTGGCGGTGCCCGCCGGCGCTCGGCCCCGGTCACCCGCCGCATCCGCACCCGCAGCGGCGGCATGGTCCACGAGATCGAGATCGATCTCAGCCGCCGGGTCGAGATCACCGTCTTCTTCGACAACGACTCTTCGGCGCTGCGGCCGGGCGCACAGTCGGCGCTGATGCGCCTGGCGGTCGCGCTGCGCCATCCGATCCTGGCCGACCAGGACTTCCTGATCGCCGGCCACACCAGCCAGGACGGCGACTACGACTACAATGTCGCGCTCTCGCAGGATCGTGCCGCCTCGGTGCGCAACTGGCTGATCGCCTATGGCGACATCGCCGGCGACCGCCTGCAATGGCACGGCTTCGGGCCGGACATGCTGCGCAACCCGCGCAACCCGTTCTCGCCCGTCAACCGCCGCGTCGAGGTGATCGCGATCACCGGCTGAGCCGGGCTCGACCTCTTCCTTCAACAGTCTGTCGCAGGATGACCATCATGGCTTTCCTCAAGCGTATCATGCTCGGGCTCGTGCTGCTGCTGCCTTTCGCGGTCGCGGCCAACGCCCAGTCCAGCAATTCCCGCATCAACCTGCTGGTGATGTCGGACGACGCCGATCCGGATACGGTTCCGCGCAACAACCGCATCTTCAACCGCGTCCAGCTGCAGCTGTCGGAGTATCTCAACACCCGCGGCTTCCAGGTCTATGACGAGACCAGCCTGGCGCTGGGCATCGCTCCGACCAGCCGGGTGCGCCGCCGCGACGCCGAGCTGATCGAGATCGCCCGCTCGGTCTCGACGCCGGTCGACGCCATGGTGGTCTACCAGATCTACGCCTCGGCCCGCCGCGGCGTCACCCAGTCGGGCGTGCGCTATCCGGAGATCCGCATCGCCGGCCGCGTGCTGAACGTCCGCTCGGGCCAGTTCATCGCCGCCTTCGAGGTCGGTGGCTTCCAGCTGCCGGCGCTGCCGAGCCCCTGCGGCGCCGAGTGCCTGCTCGAGACCGTCGGCACGCATTCCCGCGTCCTCGCCACCGATCTCGGCGCGGCGATCGCCCAGAAGCTCGAGGGCTTCGCCCGCCAGCCCGGCACGGCCGAGATCTCCAAGGATGGCGGCGTCGTCGCCGGCCCGGTCGGCGACGGCTGCAACAACCTGCCGACCGACTACGTCATCCAGCTGCGCGAGTTCACGGCTTCCGAGGTCGACCGCATCGAGGGCGAGTTCGTCCGCTGGGGTTGCTACCGCTCGCACCGCGCTACCACCGTCACCACGACCTCGGCCGATTATTTCTACAGCACCTCGGCCGACTCCGCCCGCCTGACCCGCAATTTCCGCCTGATGATGGAACTGGTCGGCCTCAACGGCCAGGTCACCTTCGCCGGCAACCGGGTCACGGTCACCAAGGTCTCGACCCGCTGAGCGGATGAGGTCCGGCCGGGGCGAACGCCCCGGTTCCAGCCCTGCGACGAGCCGCAAGCCGCCCGGTCGACAGCGACCGGGCGGCTTGTTACTTTGCGACGGCTGAAGATTGCACTGTCGCAGGCGCAGGTGGACGGGCTGGCAGGCCTGCCGCGCGATCGCGCCCGGTGCTCCACGCGGGCGGCAACGACATATGGACTGGGGTATCGATCCGGCGCGGGTCGCGGAGATTGGCACGATCGCGTCGTCTCGCCGCTTTTCCGCGCGCGACACCGAGAAATTCGTCCTGGCGATCACGGGCGGCGGCAGCGAGAACGCCGACCTGCCGCTCTGGGACATGCTGCAGGTGCTGTTCGCGCTGGGGGCGCTGACCGGCGACGCCAGGATGCCGCCGCGGGATGCGGCGATCGCCTGCATGCTCGACGAGACCGCCATGCTGCTGCGCCCCTTGCGCCAGGACGCGCCGGTGCGCGCCTCGCTGGCCGGGGCCGCGGTCTCGGCCTCAGGTGCCGAGCTCGCCTTGACCTATGGCGAGGGCAAGAGCCGCTCCTTCTCGTGGAACCGGGTGCGGCGCGCGCTCGGCCTCGCCGATTTCCTCTTCGCCGCCGAGCTGGACGAGCGCTCCGAGGGCGGGCTGGCGGCGCTGCGCAAGGGGCTCGACGAAATCTTCGCGCTCGGCCAGCTCGACGATGACGGGCTCAAGCGCGCGGTGCAGGAGCCGGCGCGCTTCATGCGTGCCTGGCGCCGGCGCCATCTGCCGCTGCTCGCCTTCGCCGACCTGATCCGCCAGCGCGAGGCTTTCCTCAACGCCAGCGGCCGGCGCGAGCGCCAGCGCGAGTTCGATCCGGATGATCTCGTCTCGCTGTGGAGCTTCGCCCTGCTGCATGGCGAGACCTGGAGCTTCGCCCGCTTCGCCGAGCGCTTCAGCGCCCTGATGCGCGAGGAGCGCGCGGGCGTCTCGCGGCGCGACTTCATGGCGCCGTCCTCGATGGACGATCTCAGCGCGCGCCAGCCGGCCGAGAATCCCGAGGAGGCGCTGATCGCCTGGCTCGACTACCAGGCGGTGATCGGCCAGCTCGAGCCGGAGGATCCGCCGGAGGACGAGGAGGACGAGCCGGAGGAGGACGAGGACGGCGTGCTGCGCGAGCGCGTCCACGCCGCGCTGATGCGCCTGCCCTCGGACCCGAAATTCCTCAACAAGGAGGAGCGCGAGGCGGTGGGCCGGGCGCTGGCGCTGCTGCCGATCGCCCATGAGCAGCCGCTGACGCTGTGCCGCTCGCGCGCGGTCGCGCCCTGGGAGAACCGGCTGGTCGAGGCCAGCCGCCGCGTCGCCGGCTCCAATCGCGGCCAGGTCGACCAGAACCCGGACCCGTTCGACTATGCCGCGATCGGGCGTTCGCTGGCCTCGCTCGGCCGGCGCTTCGACGAACTGCTGCTGATCGCCACTGCGCTCGGCGCCATGGACGACGAGCCGGCCGAGCCTGTCGCCGCCGAGGGGCAGAAGCTGCTGCGGCGCTGGCGGCACGACCGCGCGAGTTTCCGGATCGACGATGCGAAACTCACCCTGATCTTTGCAAGGCATGTGGGAGCACTGAGAACGGTCGCAGGAGCCCTGCACCGGATCAACAGGCAACAGAAGCGTTTCGGCGAGACGACGGACCTGCGCGGCCAGGCGGCGCTCGACGAAGCGAAGTTCACCGATGTCTTTTCGCAGCGCTATCAAGGGCGGTTGAAACGGCCATGACAGATTTCGCGACCCACGGCCCCATCGAGGAAGATCCGCGCATCGGCCGTGCCGCTGCGCGTCTGGTCATCTCGGCCCTGGCCGCCAGCGAGCCCGAGGAGCAGGCCGCGCCGGCCATCGGCCGCGCCGAGCTCTGGGCCCATGCGCGCCGGATCAAGGGCGACCCGGTCAACTTCGCGGCCGAGCGGGCGATCCGCACCGACCCGGAGGTCGCGCGCCTGTACCGCAAGCTGCTCTCCTTCCAGGCCGTCGCACGCAGCGAGCTCGCGGCGGCTGCCTATGACAGCAGCGCGACGCATCGCCGGATCGGCTCCTTCGAACTCGACGTGATCGAGGAAGACGACGCCCCGCCGGCCCTCGTCATCCAGTGCCTGTCCGACAGCGTGCCTGCGCCGACCATGATCGAGGTCGTCTCGATCGAGGGCGTGGTGCGCCTGGCGCTGCCGGCCCCGGTCGACGGCCATATCGTCATCGACCTGCCGCGGCAGGACGCCGAGCGCGACCTGCTGCGATTGATGCTCGCCAACCCGCTCGCGGGCGTTTATCTGCTTTAACGTCAGGGCGGGCCGCCGCGCGTGGCCCTCGCCACCGGCGTTGCGCAGGGCGGCTTCCGCGAGAGAGGACGATGGCTTCAGGGGATCAGAACGTCAGGCGCTCCGGTGTCTTCGTGGTCGTCCCGACCACCGACCAGCCGATCATCCTGAAGAAGCTCGCCTGGTCGGCGCGCGTGCCGGTGTCGCGCGTCGTGCTCGCCACCGAAAGCTCCGAGGTCTGCGAGCCCTGGAGCACGCAGTACAACAACGTGCTGCGCCCGGGCGAGCCGCTGCGCCACATCCTCGGCCTGCCGGACGGCGGCAGCTATCGGCTCGCAGCCTCCGGCGCGATCGACCAGGGCAAGAGCTGGATGGTGCCGGTCATGGCCGCCCATTGCGGGCTCGCCCATGGCGAGGCCGTGACGCACAAGGCCGCCGAGGCGCGCCTGCTGATCTGGGGCACGGGCGCGATCGACATCTCCGTCGCCGATACGGCGCGCGAGGCCGGCGTCACCCAGCAGGAATACCATCTCACCACAAAGATCGACCGCTCGCGCCATCTCTTCGCCGAGGCTGAGCATGCCGGCACGCCGGTTCTGGCGCTGGTCCCGCGCGGCGAGGAGGCCGAGCGCGCCGCCGCCATCCTCGGCAAGATCCTGGCCGGGCAGCCGCATCACATCGCCATTGTCGGCTCGCTCGCCGACATCGTCGCGCCGATCGAGCTCTATCTGCGCTCCGGCGCCTTCCTGCCGCCCGAGGCGCCGCCGCAGCCGACCGCCCCGGTATCAGCCTCGATGGCGCTGAGGCCGTTCGAGCCGGCGCCGGCCGAGCCGAAAGCCGAGCCTGCCCCAGCCGCCAAGGCCGCCGAGCCGGCCCCGGCTGCGCAGGCCGTGCCGGATGCCGGGCCTGCCGCGGCCGCGCCGCCGCCGCGCCGTTCCGTTCTCGGCGACGCGCCGACCTCGCCCGGCGGGGCGTCGAAGCTGCCGCTCGTCGCCGCCGCCTGCGTCCTGCTCGTCGTCGCCGCGGGCGCGGCCTATGTCGTGATGAAGCCGGCGGCCGACCCGGCCGGGGCGCCGCAAGGGGCCGTCGCCTCGCAGGGCCAGTCGCAGGCCGGCAGCCAGCCACGCCCGCCGGCGGCGCAGACCGTCTCGACCCAGCCCGCCGCCGATCCGGCGCCTGCCGCAGCGCCGGCGCTGGCGCGCCTCCTGGCGCTGACCCCGCCCGCCGGCAGCAGCTGCGAGGCGCAGGTCTACGAGCTGCGCCCACGCTATGCCGAGGCGCCGGTCGAGGTGCCCGAGGCGGCGACCGTCGAGGTCGAGGCGCAGGAGATCTGCGGCTTGGCGATCGAGCCGGTCGGCCCGGCCAAGGTACGTTTCCAGAGCGGTACCGGCCCCTCCGTCGTGGCCTCGAAATCGACGGCCAACCGCCTCGTCTTCAACCCGACCGCGACGCGCGCCGGTATCTCCTCCTTCCCGGTGATCGAGGTGACCGAGCCGAAGGCGCTGAAGATCGAGATCAAGCGCCGCTGAGCGGCGGGACCGGCATCCGCAACATCGCTGTCACGAAAAAAGCCCCGCGAGATGATCGCGGGGCTTTTTCAATCGCTCGCGGCGTCACAGCCCGGCGCGCGTCAGCCCGCGCCAGAGCCCCCAGGGCGGCGGGTCGCTGGTCGGCGAGATCTGCCGGATGGCGGCGAGGCGCCCGGCGATCAGGGCGAGCGCGATCGAGGGCAGCGCCATCAGCATGTGATGCGAGGTGGCTGCCGCGATGAAGGTCATCGGCTGTCCCATCACCGGCAGCAGGCCGATCGCATTGCCCCAGGAAATGCTCCAGTGCAGCGCGAAGATGGTGGCGACGCCGACCAGCACGATCGCGGTGCCCTTGTTGGCGCCCTCCTGGGCCGAGCCCATGGCGCGCTCGCGCATCAGGGTCACCGCGAGGCCGAGCAGGCCGGCGATGGTGATCACCTGCGCGGCGAGCAAGGCGAGCGCCGCGGGCAAACCGAAGCGCACGGCCAGGAATGTGGCGATGAAGTCGTTCTGCACCACCGGCAGCCGCACGAGGTCGCTCACCGTGAAGCGGCTCGTCGCATCCTCGGCGATCTCGCTCCTGCGCTCGGCGATCGGCGTGTGCGGCGTGCCGGGCAGCATGGCGCAGAGCGAGACCGGCGAGGGCGGCAGCTCGTCGAGGGCGCGGCGGATCTCCACCGGCGTGCGGTCGAGGCCGAGATCGAGCCTCGCCAGCGTGCAGGGCATTTCGGCCAGCGCGACCTTGGATTGCAGCAGCTGGAAGCCGAGATCGCGATGGATCACGTCGGGCAGGCGCTGCTCGCCGTCGGCGACCGCCTCGCGCTTCACGGCGTGATCGAGATCGTACCAGGTGATCAGGCGCTCGGCCGGCTTGTTGAGCGAGCCGGCGCGGGCCCGCTCCAGCACCTCGATCGCCGCCATGCGCTCCTTCGGCAGCGTCCACAGCCCGGAGATGCCGTAGCTCACCAGATTGGGGAAGATGTAGATCAGCGCGGCGTTGATGCCGAGCAGCGTCACCAGCACCAGGGCGAGCACGCCGCCGCGCGGCCAGCCGAGGCGGCGCACCTTGCGCTGCGGCGCATCGGCCCGCCGCAGGAAGACGCGCATGATCGCGAAGAGGCGCTTCAGCGTGCTCGGCAGCAGGAAGGCGAAGGCCAGCACCACCGCCGTGGTCATCATGATCAGCACCGGCGAGTAGTCGCTCTTGAGGAACGGTACCGCGGTCTGGAACAGGATGAAGATCAGCAGCGTGCCCAGGCTGACGCTCAGCCAGGAGATGTAGTTGCGCTGGTTGTAGAAGAAGTCGATCCGCGAGAAGCCCAGGAAGATGTGCGCCAGCACCAGCACCAGCGCGATCTTGCCGACCTCGACCGGCTGGAAGCCGGCGACGCCGGTCTCGGTGCCGACCACCGCCCAGACGACGAAGCCGCTCAGGATGACGATCGCCGGCACGGCCCGCAGCAGCTGGTCCTTGAAGCCGGCCCCCATGAAGAAGGAGCGCGGCAGCGCGGCGATGGCGCGCTGCGGCTGGCAGGCGATGACGATCGCCACCACCGGCACGAGGTCGAAGAACAGCAGCTTGTTCTTCTCGGCATGGATGGTGAAGTCGGTCTTCTCCGCGTCGATGCCGAGCGCCAGCAGCGTCAGGCTGCCGAGACAGCACAGCATCAGGAGGCCGAGCCAGGTGACCCGCAGCGCCGTCGCGAAGCGCGAGCCGACCATGATCGCCACGCAGGCGATGGCGTAGGCGATGATCGTCGCATGCAGCGCCGATTCATAGGAGATCGAGACCCCGCCCAGCCGCGACAGCTCGGGCGAGAGCGCCAGCATCGTCGTCGCGCCGATCAGCGCGGTGGCGCCGAGCGCGCCGACCAGCCTGACCAGGATGGCGCTGCGCCGGAAGGCGGTGGCGGAATGCAGCGCCGAGAGCACGCCGAACAGCGCGACCGACAGGACCAGCGCCAACCGCACCGCGCGTTCGGCGCCGTTGAGCGAGGAGAGCGGGTTGCCGATCTCGGCCGCGGACATCGGCTGGCGCGGCGGTGTCACCACCGGGCGGATGCCGTCGGTAGCGGCGCTGGCGCGCAGCGCCTCGGCATCCTCCGGCGCAAAGCGATGCGTCTTGCTCAGCGGCGTCAGGCGCAGCGGCAGGCGGCCGTTCGCCTCGCTGCCGATCTCGACCGCATAGCGCGTGCGCCCGATGATCATGTGGCTGAGGCGCGACGGGCCGTCGGGATCGAGCTCCCAGGCGATGTCGGTGAAGTCGGTGACACGCTGGTTACCGCGCGCGAACACCACGGGCGGCCGCGGTGCGTCGACCGCGTCGCCCGGCGCCAGGAAATAGCTGCCGCCGCGCGTCATGATGCTGAGCGACTTGAAGGGCAGGGCGGTGGCCGCGACATGCGCCTCCTCCCGGACCGAGCAGGTCAGGCGCCCGCCCAGCGAGACGATGCGGTCCTCGCCGCGCTCGTCGGCGGCGATCATGCCGGTGACCACCGCGCGCACCCGGTCGTTGGTCTTGCGCGGCTGGCAGACGGGCAGCGCCTCGCCGTCGAGCCGCAGCGTCGAGATCGGGCCGGCGGAATCGATGGTGAGCTTGCGCGCGGCCGGCTTGCCAGCCTCGGTCAGGGTCAGCGCCAGCCGGCCCGGGCTCGCCTCGTCCACGGCGATGCTCAGGGCGCCCGCCGCGATGCGGTCGCCGGGCTGGAAGCGCCAGCGCGCCGAGAAGCTGCCGGCACCGTTCTGGTAGTCGAGCCAGAGGCGGCGATTGTTGGCGACGTTGCGGATGGTGACGCGGCCGTCCGCCTGCCGGCTCAAGCTCACATGGCGGGCCTCGGCCGCATCGAAGCGCTGCGGCTGCAGCAGCTCGCGTCGGCCGATCGTCAGGCTGTCGCCGCGGGCCAGCGTCAGGTCGAGATGGTCGAGGCTGACCACCGGGCGCGCCGTTGCGATCAGATAGCTCGCATTGTGCCACCAGAAGGCGAGGATGCCGAGGCAGGCTGCGAGCAGCAGCAGGCCGGTCAGCGCGTTGCCAGCGGAGCCCACGCGCAGGCGTGGCAGGCGGAAGGGCCGGAAGTCGAGCCAGCGGCCGACGAGCTGGCGCAGGGCGGTGGTCTCGCTCACTTCCGGTCTCCCAGCGCGGCGACCTTGCCGAGCAGCCCGGCCATCAGGCGGCCGCAGGCGCGCCCGCCGGTCTCACGTGTATGCGAGACCAGGCAGGTGAAGGCGACGCGCTTGCGGCCGGCGACGTCGTTCATCCAGCCGGCGAACCAGGCCGAGTTCATGCCGTCGGTGGTGTCGGCGGTGCCGGTCTTGCCGAAGATGCGGCGCCGGACCTCGGGCGGCAGCGAGGCCATCACGCCGGCCGCCGTGCCGCCGGGCGAATTGACCACGCCGAACAGGCCTCGCTGGGCCGCATCGAGATAGACCTCGGCCTGGCGCGGATCCATGCCCGGGATCACCGGCTCGCCCTCGCCGGTCTGCGGCGCCTCGGCGACGTCGTCGACCGGCTTCAGCACGCGCGGGCGGATGACCTTGCGCGCGCCGAGCGAGCCGTAGATCGAGGCCATCGCCACCGGCGTCGCCCGGACGCCCTGGCCGTAGGAGTTGGTGACGAGGTCGATGCGGCGGGCATTGCGCTTGTCCTCGACCGCTAGGTCGAGCGCCTCGCCGGTTAGGCGCTGGGCGCCGGGCACGATGCCGCGGGTCAGGTCGATCCCCGGCTGCACGGCCTTGCCGGGCTGGGTGATCGGGTAGAGGTGCTCGGTCAGGCGCGCGAGGGTGGTGCCGGTGCGCTCGGCCACCGTGGTCGGCCGGCCGCCGACCTTGCGCCCGTCCATCACCAGCGCCACGCCGGCGAACCAGAGGTTGGACGACTTGATCAGCGCCTCGCAGAAGCCGATCTGCGCGCCGCGGCCGCCATCGGGGCAGCCGGTCTGCGCCGGCGAGAGGATGCCGACATTGAAGCCGGCACCGCCATAGTTCGTGATCTGCACGCCGTCGACATTGAGCCCGCCGCCGCCGGGAATGCCGAACATCTGGGCCTGCTGGGCCGGCGGGGTGCGGCCGAGGATGATGTCGTTGAGCCGCGGCATCTCCTCGGAGGCGAGTATGCCGGCGAGGCCCGTCACCAGCTTGAAGGTCGAGCCGGGCATGGTGTGCACGTCGCCGGCGCGCCAGCCATGGCCGGCCAGCGGGCTGTCGCTGTCGCGCCCGGTCGAAAGCGCCTGGATGTCCCAGCTGTGCATGCCGGGCACGAAATCCGGCCAGCTCGCCAGCGCCAGGATCGAGCCCGGCTCGTCGCCTGCGTCCATCAGAACCACGACGGCGCGGCCGTCGCCCTGGTCCGGCGGCTCCTGCTCGGGCGCCAGGTTGACCGGCAGCGGGCCGGGCCGGCGCGGGCGCTTGCCGCGGCCGAGACGTTCACCCATATGGCCGTAGACCGCTTCCTGGGCCAGCTTCTGCAGCCGCGGCTCGACGGTGAGCACCAGGTCCTGGCGCGTGCGCGCCCGGCCGAGCGCCGCCGAGAGCGAGCCGACATCGCCCGAGCCGTAGCCGATCATCGCCGTCAGGCCGAGCTCGTCGACCACCGGCAGCGGAATGCCGTTGGCGTCGAGCGCCGGCGAGCCGTCGGCGAAGGCGAGGCCGCGGCTGGCGCCGCTGCGGCGCTGCGTGACCGAGCCGCGCCAGTCGAGCTCGCAGACGAGCTGCGTCTTGTCGCGCTCGCAATCGGCCTCGATATGCGAGGAGCGCCAGAGCTTGACCTTGCCGTCCTCCGGCTTGGCGCCGCCTGAGCCGAGGATCTCGCGGGCACGCGGCGGCACGGCGCGCACCGGCGTGCCCTCGAAGCCGATCTCGACCTCGCGCCGGCGCTGGCCGGTGATGGTGAAGCGCCAGCCATGCGGCAGGCCGCTCTGGGCCTCTTCGGCGCAGGTGGCGAAGGCGTCGCTGTCGGAGCAGACCCGTTCGGCGGCGATGCTCATGCCCGCCAGCCGCACCGTCTGCGAATCGCGCTTGGGATCGAGATTGGCGCGCTCGTTGCCGATGCGGATCAGGCCGGGCTCGAGGATCATGTCGATGGTGACGCGGCGGTTGCCGGCCGGCAGGCGGGTGCCGAGCACCAGCCGGTCCTCCGGGCTGCGCAGCGGGCCGAACAGCGCCCAGTCGGAGAGCTGGCGGGCGCGGCGCGTGGCGAAGTCGGAGAAGTCGCGCGGCGGTGGTACGGCGCCGGGCAGGAGGTTCAGCGGCGCCGCGAGGTCGGTCGACTGGGCGACGCGTGCGGTCCAGCTCGGCGGGCGGCAGCCGGCGGGGACGACCGGCAGGCTCAGCGGCGTGCCGTCGGCGCAGCGCTGGTCGGCGGCACGGTCGTCGCGGGCGCCGGCGACGAGGAAGGAGTTGTTCCAGGCCAGCATCTCGGAGCGGACCTGGGCGCCGGCCGGCAGGGTGCAGAGCCGGTCGAGCAGGGTGCGCGAGAAGCCCTTGGTGCCCTGCGGCGTCGGCACCGCCAGCGACGGGTCGAACAGCGCCTCGCAGGGTTGCGAGCGGATCACCGGCCCGGTCGGGTCGAGCCAGATCAGCCCGGTCGAGACCGCCTGGGCGAACAGGTCCTCGTTGGAGCGGCTGGTCTCGGTGAAGTCCGGCTGCTTGATCCAGGCGCGGCTGGCGGCGAGTTCGCCGATCAGCCCGCCGGAGAGCCAGAGGAAGCCGGCGATGGTGACGAGCGCGACCGCCAGCGCCGTCAGGCTGCGCCGCAGGCCCTTGAGCAGCGGATGGTTCATCGCGCCGCCTCCCGGTACTCGACGACCAGCGGGCCGAGCACGAAGGGCCCGTTCGGCGGCACGACGCAGGTACCGGCCGGCTGCGCCTTGCGGTCGCCGAGCAGCCAGACGTCGCCGGCCGACTGCACGGCGACGCCGCCCGGCGCGGCGGCGATGAAGCCGACGGGGTTGTGGTCGTAGAGCGCGTCGAGCCGCTCGACCGCGCCCGAGCCGAACTGCACGCGCACCGCCTCGCCGAGCCAGTCGAAGGTGCCGTAGCCGCGGGCCGACTGGTCGGGCCCGAAGGAGATCGGCGTCTGCTCGCGCGGCAGGCCGATATAGCCGAACTCGCCCTCCTCGAGCATCAGCACCGAGCGCTTGCGGTTGTCGAAGCCGAGCGTGTCGGCGCGGAATTCGCCGCCGCTGCGGGTGTAGCGCAGCTCGCGCCGGTCATAGCGCCTGGCGTCGCGCCCCTGGACCACGATGCTGTCGCGCTGGGCCAGCATGGCCGAGGAGAGCAGGCGGCCGCCATGGCTGCGCTCGACCCAGTAGCGCGCGATCTTGCGTCCGCCGAGCTGTTCGGGGATCGCAAGGCCGATCACCGCCAGATGCGGTCCGCGCGGCGGCTGGCCCTGCAGGCGGCCGGGCCGCTTGTCGAGGATGACGTCGACCATGCCGAGTGAGACCCGCCCGGTCTGCGGCCGGATGCCGAGGATCTCGTAGCGCGCGTCGATGCCGCTGTCGGGCGGGATCGCCAGCGTCTCGACCTGGATCGCCTGGCCGCGGGCTTCGGGCGTCTGGGGCAGGGCGGTCAGGAGCGGAAGCCCGCCGGCCTCGCGCGCCGAGGCGTCGACCGGGTAGCGGCCGAGGAAGAAGATCGTCCCGGCCGGCAGGTCGGGATGGACGGCGGCCGTCAGCATCTCGCTGCGCGAGAAGGCGAAGCGCGCCTGGCCGGGATAGAGCCCACCCGGCGTCGCGGCGCCGATCACCGGCTGGCCGATCGCGATGTCGGCATCCTGGCGGATCACCACCTCGCCGCGCGGAAGGCGCCCGGCGGGCGGGGCGTGGACGCCATGGCCGAGATAGACCGCGACCGGCGCGCCGGCATGCAGGCTCTGCTCGACATGGACGCTGACGCCGATATCGGGGTCGATCACGTCGCGAAAGCGCTGCTCGATGCGATCGGCGAGGAAGCGCCCGAGCTCCTGCGCGCCGGGCAGCGCTTCGGCCGTGAGCACCACCAGCGAGGTGAAGGGCGTGTCGATCGGCTGCGGGCCGCTGCCGCCATCGACCAGGGTGATGCCGCGCTGGCGGTCGATCAAATCCTCCAGCGAGACCTTGCCGTCCTTGGTCGGCTGGCCGCCGCGCGTCAGCTGCAGCAGCGGCTTGCGCCAGAGATTCTCGATGTCCGGCATCGGCTCGCCGGCTTCGCCCGCCACCGCCCGCAGGCAGCTGAGCTGCCGCGGATCGTGCATCACGAGGTCCATCAGGTCGGGGAGGGCCATGAGGTCAGCTCACTCGGCAGGAAGGGACGGCCCGCGAGGCGGGCGCGAAACGGACAGGCGGCAAGCCTGCGATTGCAGCGGTCAGGGACGGTTTCGGCAGGGTTGCCATCACCGGCCTCCCTCTCAGTAGATCCGCGAGACGCGGTCGTGCTCGATGCGCCAGCAGGCCTCCCAGCCCTCGTTGGCGGCCAGCACCGTCACCTTGCGGCTCGTCGGCGACAGCACCTCGCTGACGATCTCGCAGGGACCGAAGGCATCGAGCCCCTCGCGATGCGCCTCGACGATCGAATCGCCCTCCAGCACCACCATCGGATCCTGCCCGCCGAGCAACGGCCGCAGTCGCGACAGCGCCTTGCCCTGCGGGTCGAGGCCCGGGATCGTGCGCACGAACTGGAAGCGCCGGCCGAGATTGGCCCGCCCGCCGAGGCTGGGGGCCGCCGCGTCGTGCTCGGCGTGCAGGCGCGCGCCCGAGCCCATGTCGTAGCCGAGGTAATGGATGCGCTCGGCGGCGAACTCGGTGCGCAGTCCGGTGGCGCCGAGGTCGCGCATCTGCACCGCCATCGCAGCGATGCCGAGCGGGTTGGGATGCAGCACGGTCGAGGCGGCGAGATCGCCCTCGATGCCGAGAATGGCGGCGCCGGCGATCACCGCCTTCTTCATCTCCGCCGGCGCGAAGGGCCGCGCGAAGGGGAAGGCGGCATGGCTGGCGCGCGCCTCCCGGGCGATCGCCTCGAAGATCGGCGGCCAGAGCGCGGCGCGCCCGGTCGGCACCATCACCATGCTCGGCCGCTGCAGCGGGTTCGGCCCCGCGGCGCGCGCCATGCGCGGCAGCATGCCGCCCAGCACGGCCGCGATCTCGGTGAGGCGCTGCGAGGCCGCGCCGCCGCCGGCCTCGATCGCCCGCCGGCCGATCCGCAGCACCAGCCGGCGCACCTCGTCGCGGCCGGCCGGATCGAGGACCAGCGACAGGCCGTCCGGCAAAGCGGTCGCGGCCAGCGCGGGCTCGCCCTGGGCGACGAACAGGCCGGCATCGTCGCCGTCGCGCCGGATCTCGGCCAGCACGACATCGAGCGTCTCGTCTTCTGCGTCGGCGTCCCAGCGATAGGCGCCGTCGCCGGCATCCGCCCGGGCGCAGAGCCCGGCGGTCAGCCCTGCCTTGGCCTGCTTCAGCGCCTTGCGCAGCCAGGCGCGGGCGGCCAGTGCCGCGGCGTCCTGCCGCTGCGCGGCGCGGGCGAGCGAGGCCTCGGCGAAGGCCGGCTGCCAATGGGCGTCCTGCCCGGCCATGGCGCGGTCGATCAGCCCGGCGACGATCTCGGCCAGCGCCTCGTCGATCAGGTCGCCGCCGAGCGGCAGGCCGAAGGTCGCCAGCGTCTGGTTGGTGAGCCGGTCGCCGTCGCGGGCGAGCCGGGCGAGGGCGACGTCGCTGGTGCCGCCGCCGATGTCGAGCGTGACCAGCAGCGCCTCGCCCTGGTCCGGCACGGCAGCGCGCACCTCTGGCAGGCTGGCGACATAGCGCGCGGCCGCGACCGCCTCCGGCACGGTCACGGCGGTGTCGGGGAAGCTGGTGGCGCCGGGATAGAGCCGCTCGAGCCGCTGGGTGAACAGCTCCAGCGCGGCGCGATAGCGCGAAGTCACCTCGTCGGCGATGCCGCTCGGGCAGGAGATCAGGATGCGCGGGACGATCGGCGGCGGCGCCTGGTCCTCGACCCGCAGCCGGTCCTCGCCGAGGCGCAGCACATAGAGGTCGACCAGCTCGTCGAGCACGTCGGCGACCAGCGGCGCGATCTCGACCGTGTTGGTCGCGACCACGCGGTCGCTGCCGGCATCGTAGCGGTGCACCTGCTCGGGCAGCGTCAGCGAGACGGCGCCGGAGGTCAGCGCGTGCTTGAGCGAATCGATGCGCTTGCCGCCGGCCGGCAGGCCGGGCAGGGGCGGCGGGGCCGGCGCCGAGACGTCGTAGCGCCGCGCATAGGCCTTGAGCCGACGGGTCACCGTGCCCCGGTCCGCGCCGATCAGCGTCAGGTCGGTCAGGGAGTGCGGCGCGTGGTCGGCGCGCAGATGGTTGCCGGAATCGAGCCCGACCTGGCTGGGAATCAGCGGCGAGCTGCCGCCGTCCTGCAGGCCGGCCTCGCCATGGCCCGGATCGACATGGCGCGCCAGCCAGGAGCCGAGCGGCAACGGCTTGATCTGCGTCGCCCGGCCGGCGGCCCGCGGCGCACCCGACCAGATCGAGGTGGCGGAGGCGCCGAGATCGATGCAGATCGGCAGGCGGTGGACGCGGCGGCTGTAGCGCAGCGGCAGGCTCGCCGCGAGCAGCGGTCTGCCGTCGTCGTCGCCGGCGGTGACGGTCGCCGAGACGGTGATCGGCCCGCGCAGCACGTTGGGGCCGCTGGTGCGCACCAGGCGCGACAGCGTCGTGGTCAGTTGCTGCATCGGCACGATGGTGCGGCCGCGCCGCCCGGAATCGCCGTCTCGGACGATCTCGAGCTGGAGCGGCGTATCCGGCTCGGCGATCTCGTCCTCGCCGATCCGGCTCGTCACCGCGACCGTCAGCGGCGCGGTGCGGGTCAGGGGCCAGCGGCGCAGGTCGACGACCAGCCCCTCGCAGCGCACGATGCTGCTCTCGTCGTCGGGGTCGACCTCGGCCTGGAGGCCGCCGTCGAGCGTCACGCGCGTGGTCTCTCCCAGCGGGCAGGGGACATGCGAGCCGGCGACGCTCAGCACGACCTCGCCGCGGTTCTGGCTGCGGATCGGCACCGAGCGCGCCTCGAGCGCCGTGCTCCAGGGCGCGCCCGGCCCGTCGGGATCGTTGCCCGTGCCGTCCTGCGCATACCAGCCGGCGAGCTTGGCGGTCAGCCTGATCTGGAGGGCGGCGCGGGCATTGGCCTGGACCGTCTCGTCGACGAAATCGAGCACGGCGTCGCGCGCCAGCGCCACGTCGAGCCGGATCTCCTGCCCGGCGAGCGCCGGGGCGTCGGCGAGCCAGAGCAGATGGCGGCAGGTGCTCGCGCCGGTCTCGGGATAGCGCCGCAGCGAGACCGAATGGTCCATCGGCACGGCGATGGCGAGCGAGAGGTGCTGGGCCTTGAGGCCGAAGCAGCTGGCCTCGATCATCAGGCCGCGCCGCGCCTCCAGCACGATGTCGCGGGGCACGTCGATGGCGATCTGGCTGACCGCGACGGTCTTGCCGGCGGCGAGCGCGTCGAGGTCGATCTCTGCCGGCTCGATCCGCCAACCGGGCTGCGAGGCGCCGGCCAGCACCGCGACCTTGAGGATCCTGCGCGGCGAGACGCGCGTGCCGGCGGCCGTCTCGACGACGGTCGAGAAGGCGATCTCCAGGCTCGGATCGCTGTCGAGATCGTCGTGCTGGCGATGGTTGGCGACGGCACGCATCAAGGCGTCGCGCCGCAGGCCGAGCGTCAGCCGCTCGCCGGCGCGGATCGCCGCCTTGTCGAGCAGCTGCTCGCCCTGCAGCCAGCCGATGTCGACGCCGCTGGACAGGCTGGGCGCATGCGAGACCAGCGAGACCGTGACGGCCTTCACCATGTCTTCCGGCGCCTCGAAGGCGAGCACGCCGATCAGCGCGTCGCTGCGGTCGAGCGCGATGGTGGCGCCGAAGCTCGCCAGCCTGGTCTCGAGATTATAGCAGGCTGCGGCGCTCATCCGTTCTCTCTTCCGGCCTCGGCCTCGGCTTCGGCCTGCGGGGGCAGCGCGCCGGACAGCGACGTGCCCCAATCGCGCTCCAGCCCGGAGACGGCGGCCGCCGCCTCCAGATAGCGGGCCAGCGTGTCGCCCGCGCCGGCGCGCAGCCGCCGATAGGCGGCGCCGAAGCCGGGATCGTGGGCATCGCCCAGCGCCTTTTCGGCGAAGGGCACCGTGGCGAAGACGGCGTCCGCCTCGCGCAGGGCGGCATTGGCGAGCAGCAGCCGGCCGTAGCCGGCGAGCGTCCGGCGCAGCGCCGAAGCCTCCTCGCCGCCATCGCCCGGCCCGAGCGTCGCGGCGATGCCGGCATCCAGCGCCGCGAGTCCGGGGCGCAGGGTCTCGATCGCATCGACGGTGGTGACGAACCCCTGGCTGCCTGCGGCGAGCCGCGTCGCGCCGCGCAGGCTGTCGCCGGCCCTGTCGCTGCGGGCGGCGAGACCGCCGAGACCAGCCGTCGCCTCCCAGTCGGCGATCAGCCGCGCGGCGATCGCGCCTTCGGCGACCCCCCGGCGCAGCCCGGCGAAATGGCCGTGCACCAGCACGATCTCGCCGGGCGTCAGCTCGCCCAGCCGGCGCGACAGATCCTCGCTCAGGGCGGGTGCGACGCCCGCCTCGGCGGCGGCCGAAGCCAGTTCGCTGCGCATGCGGGCGACGGTTTCGAGCGGCGGCATCGCGGCCGGGCGTCGCGCCGCCTTGCGGCGCAGGTCCAGCAGCAGGCTGTCGAGGCTGCCGAGCTGGCGCTGGCCCCGGCTCTTGCGCGCGGCGGCGACGGTCTGCTCGACCTCGGCGACCAGCGCCTCGGTCAGCCAGTTCTGATGGGCGCTGGCCGCGACGTCGTGCAGCAGGCGCATCGCCTGCCGGTCCTGGCCGGCCAGCGCCATGGCCTCGCGGCCGAGCAGGCTCGGCAAAGCGGGATCCTCGTACCAGGCGAGCAGACGCTCGAACTGCCCGGCGCTGCGCCCGCCGCCAGGGGCGGAGGGCAGCAGCCGGGCCGCGCAGGCGCGCGCCGCCAGCCGCGGCTCGGCCATGGCCCAGAGCATCAGCGCGATCTGCTCGTCGAGCGGGCGCTCGCCCAGTTCGTCGGTGCGCGACGGGTCGAGCCCGCAGCTCTCCGCCAGCGCGTCGAGCAGGCTGCTGCGCCGGCCGGGCGCGCGGGCGCGGGCGTCGAGGCGTGCGAAGGGGCCGGATGCGGCGAGCGCGCGGGCGGCCGCGATGCCGTCGAGCACGGCGGCGAGCCGCTGCGGCCGCGTCGCCGCGCCCTGCTGCCAGAGCCGGGCGGCGAGCCGTCCGGCGGCCTGTGCGAGATCGTCGTTGAGCGGTGCGCCGCCGGCAGCCTCGCCGGCCACCACCAGCGCGCCCGCGCCCTGTCCGGCGAGCGTCAGCCCGGTGCCGACCGCGGCCTGATAGCGTTCGCGATGCGAGAAGGCGGCGAGGCGCCCGTCCTGCCAGCGCAGCGCCAGCGGCGCGCCGGTGACGGTCTCGCCCTCGCCGGTCCAGCTCAGCTGGCGGCGGGGTTCGGCGAAGAGCACGATCTCGTCCGCCTCGCGCCAGTCGGCGAGCGTCAGGCGCGCCGCGCTGGCACCGGTCGGGAGGGGATGGTGCAGGGTGAAGCCGCGGCGCAGGGCGGCGACCGGGTCGAGCCCGCTCGCATCGCGCTCCTGCGTATCTGCGGAGGCGCCGTCGAGGGCGTCGAGCTCGCTTTCGATCGCGACCCGCAGCTCCGGCTCGATCTGCGCCAGCGCCCGGCGGGCCTCGCGCATCGCCGCCGGCATGTGCGCGACGAGGATGCCGCTCGCGCTGCCGCTGCCCGCGAAGCTCAGGACCAGCCCGCCGGCAGCGTCCCGCGCCGCGCTGGCGCGGGTCTGCGTCGCCTCGGCGTCGGCCGGATGCAGGAAGGGGCCGGCGAGCAGGCGAAGCCCGGCGGCGGCGTCGCCACCCGCCTGGTTGAGGCCGCTCGCCACCAGCGTCTCGCCGACATCCGGGCGGCTGCCGGCCGCGACATGCGCGACTGTCAGCGCATCCGGCGTCGCGCCGGCATGGGCCAGCACCAGCGAGAGGCCGCCGGCGCCCGCCTCGGCCTCGCCCGGCACCAGGCGCTCGTCGAGCTGGACCGAGACGGAGAGACGCTCGCCCGCGGCCGAGAGCGACACCGCGTGCACGACCCGGCTGCCCTGCGGCAACAGGCCGACCAGCGGCGAGGCTTCGCCGTCGCCGGCCGCGATCAGCGTGACGCGGCCGCCGGTCTCCTCGGCGGCGAGGAAACGCGTCGCGACGCTCTCCGTCCAGACCGCCGCGACATGACGCGCGCCGTCCCAGAGGATGGTGACGGGGGCCACCGATGGATTCACGGGCGACGGCTCCGGGATGCGGGGGAAGGACCTTGCGGCATGGACCTTGCGCGATGGCCGGGCGTCTTGCAAGACGCCCCAGAGGGCGCCGCAAACGGCCCGTGACACGGGGTTTCGGGCGCCGGGAGCGCGCGCAGGCTTGCGATCGGCCGAGCCTGCGCCGTAATCTCGCGCATCGGGCGCGGCGGGTTCCGGCCCGGCCGCGCCGGCGTTGTCCGGAGAGATGATCGATGCAGGCCGAGACCGTTTGCTTCGCGGCCCTGCCCGCCTCGCTCCCGGCGCCCTGGGCGCGTCCCGCCGAAGCCGGTGCGGGCGAGGACGTCCAGCTGCGGGCGCTGCGCCTCGCCGGGCTCGACGATGCGGGCGGCGAGGTCGAGACCGAGGCGCGCGTGCTGGCACCGCGGGTGCTGACGCGGCTGTTCCGCGAGGCCGAGCCGGCCGGGTCCGCCGCGCAGCGTGCGGTCGAGACGGCCGATACCCTGGTGATCCTGCTGCCGATCGGCCGCTATGACGACGGTGTCTGGGCGCCGATCCTCGCGCGCATCCTGCGCGGAGTGAGCGAGGCGGCTAACCGCCCGCGCGCCATCGTGCTGGCCTGGAGCGGCATCGAGCCCTTCCTCGCGCCCTTCGGCGATCGGGCGGCGGCGCTGTGGAGCGATCCGCGCCTCGCCGGCGCGATGCTCGACCTGCTGGAGCGACAGGCGCGCTCGCTCGCGGCGGTGCTGGCGGAGATCGGCGGCGAGACCGCGATCAGGCGCGGCCTGGTGCGGTTCGAGCACGCGGAGGCGGACGCAAGCCTGCGAGCCGCCCTCGTGCTGGGCTGAGCCGCGCGCTACTTCCACACGAGCGCGTTGGCGAGATCGCGGCGGCCGCATTCGATCGACATGGCGTTGACCGCGGCGCGGTAGCCCTGCAGCGAATAGATCACATGGGCGGGGCGGCCGTCCGGCGTGGTGCCGTTGATCTCCAGCGTGGTGCCGCGGTTGTAGCCGGCGACGGCGTCCATATCGATGATCGGGCGGCCTTCCGAGCCTTCCTTCTCCGGGCGGATATGGTTGCGGTTCTTCTCGGCCGGCGGCACCGCGTTGAGCGGGCGCATGGTGCCGCCCTCGTTGATCACGGCCTCGAAGGGCGCACCCGGCTTGTAGAAGCGCTTGTCCTCGATCAGGTGCTGGATCTCGCCGGTGCCGTGACTTTGCGCCTGCAGCAGGATGAAGGGCGCCTGCTCGCGCCAGTTGCGCGGGCCGGCCTCGATCGCCGAGGTGTAGGCGAAGCAGGTCCGCCGCCCGGTGCGCGGATCCTCGACCACGCTGGCGAACCAGTCCTGGTAGCGCCGCAGCAGCCGGCCGGGCGCCTCGGGGGCGAGCATGCCATTTGTGTCGACGGCGCGCGCGCGCAACTGGAAATCATGCCGCGCCGGGCCAGGGCTGGCGACGCGGATGGTGTAGTCGCCGGCTGGCACCCGGTAGCGGCGCAGGTTCGGCCGGCTCGGATTGGCGATGTGGATCGTGCGCAGCGGCGCCTTGTTCGGGCCGAGCACGTCGAGCGGCAGCGCCGGCACCGGGCCGCGCACGCTCGCCGTCGGAATATCGATCTCGACATAGGATTCCGCCGGCACCGAGAACGGGAATTCCTGGAGCGCCCGGCCGCCCGCCAGGCTGGCGTTGATGCGCAGCGGGGTCTCGCCGAGGCGCGGCACGGCGATGCTGCGCCGCCCGGAGGACGGGCCGAGCGCAGCCCATTGCTGCATCGTCGGCAATTCGTCGAGCGTCACCATGCCGTCCTCGGAGATCGGCGTGGTGTTCTTGCGGTTCATGCTGATCGAGAGCCGGTAGCCGGTCGGCCGCGGATCGACCGTCACCATGCCGTCCCAGCGCGCGGTCTCGTCGACCGCCGGGTCGTGGGCCATCACCAGCGTGACGTGGCGCGCGGCGCGGATCCGGGTCTCGCGCTCCTCGGCGTTCTGCTTGCTGAGCGCCCGGCGCATCTTGTCGGCGAAGAACTCCTGCCACCCCGCCGTCACCGGCAGGCCGCTCAGCATCCGCACCGAGAGCGTCAGCGGGTTGGAGGTATCGACCGAGGATTCCCAGACCTGCGAGGCGACCTTCTCGAAGATCGCGTCGGTCGAACTGTATTCCTCGCCGATGAACTCCTGCGAGACGGTGAAGGGGTCGAGGCTCGGCGTGCAGGTCTCGTAGCCGTTCCAGCCATGGGCGGAGAGGTTGAAGCGCGCCGCGGCGCCGACCTTCTGCCCCGAGGCGCGGATCTCGATCTGCAGCTTGCTCAGGACCTCCTTGTTGTCGCCGGCCAGCGGGCTGTCGAGCACGCCGGTGTCGACGATGCCCTTGATCGGGTCGAGGTCGAGCCAGGGCGCCATGGCGACGCCGGGAATGTTGGAGAACGCAGCCCGGATCTGCTGCATGATGTTGTTGCCCTGGTCGGTGGTGAAGGCGTCGCGCGTTGAGGGGCGCGAGGCGATGCCGACGATGACCGGGAACTTGAGCGGCCCGCATTGCTGCTGGATGCGCTGCCAGAGCAGCGACGCGGCGGAGCCGAAGGGGTTATGCGGGTTGAAGCCCGTGGCGACCTGGGTCTGAGCCGCGACTCCCACTGGCGCCGCCGCCGTCAGGCAGGCGATCGTCAGGCTGGCCAGTCGTGTCTTCAACCCACGCGCGATCATGTCTTTCGTTGCTCGGTATGCCCTCCCTCGCGAACGAGGGAGGGCGGATTGTACGCGGCGGCGATCAGATGCCGGAGGCCTCGTTCGTCGCCAGGTTCACTTCGACGCGATCCGTGCCGGCCGCCTGGCCGTTACGGGTCACGGTACGCTCGACCACGCGCACGCGCTGGCCGGAGTTGTTGTTGTAGGTCCGCACGGTGCGGGCGCGGACGGTGACGTCCTGGCCGCTCGAGTTGCGGAAGCGCTGAACGTTGGAACCGCCCGAGCGCGCGGCGATATAGGCCGCCTCGCGGGCCCGCTCGCGCTCGATCGCGTCGGCGATGACCAGGCCGGTCAGGCCGCCGATCGCCGCGCCGATCGCGGCGCCGCGCCAGCCGCCCACCGCGCCGCCGATCAGGGCGCCGGCGCCGGCTCCGAGAGCGCCGCCGGTCGCGACTCGCTCCTGCGAAGCGGTGCAGCCGCCCAGCGCGATCGCGCCGGCGACGAGGATGGTTCCGACTTTCATGGTTCTGGCCTGCATCACGTCACCCCACTGCAAGGTTGGCTCTTGGAAAATACATGGCACCTGCAGTCGAACGGGCCTTGGAGTCGGCTGAGCCGTTTTCGCCGAGCCGACGGAACCGATGCGGTGCCACACGGCGCATCTGTCCCATATCGGCCATTTTGGGGCAAGAGCCGTGATCACGGCACCTGAAATGGCGGTTCAGGGCGGGTTCTGTAGCTGAAAACGCCTTGGAGCGAGCTGAAAACCGGGGTGGGGCGGCATTCTCGAATAAGCTTCCCCGCCCTGTGCTTGCTGTGACTCGGTCACGTCTTGGACGCATTGGTTAATCTTGCCGTTCGACTCGGGTCGTCAGGTTGACGCTAGGGAAGTCTTGGCGGCGCTGCTTGTGCCTCCGCCGCCGCGGGATGGGCGCATCCCGGTCAGGCGGGATGTCATCCGGCAGGTCTGTCCCGTTTCGAGACACGCATCGGCATGCCGTCGGCCGGCCTCAGCGTCACCCGCTGCACCGGCACGGGCTGCGTCTCGCCGGCATGCGCGAAGCGCAGCCGCCGCAGCAGCGTCGCCAGCACGATCACTGCCTCGACCATGGCGAATTGCAGGCCGATGCAGATGCGCGGTCCGGCGCCGAAGGGCAGGTAGGCATAGCGGTCGATCGTCTCGCGCCGGCCGGGCAGGAAGCGCTCGGGCCGGAAATGGTTGGGCTCGCTCCAGAGCGTCTCGTGGCGATGGAGCAGATAGGGCGCGATCACCACCAGAGCGCCGGCCGGGACTTCGCTGCCGTCCGGGAGCCGGTCGTCGGCGCTCGCCGCGCGCGACAGGATCGGCGCCGGCGGATAGAGCCGCATCGCCTCCTCGATCACCGCGCGGGTCAGCGCCAGCCCCTGGCCGGAGAGAGCGGCACCTGCGAGATCGTCGGCGGCTGCGTCCGCTTCGCGCTCGAGCGCGTCACTGATCGCCGGGGCCTGCGAGACCAGGTAGAGCGTCCAGGTCAGCGTGTTCGCCGTGGTCTCGTGCCCGGCGCCGATGAAGGTGATGATATTGGCGCCGATCTCGGCCTCGCTCAGCCCCTCGCCGGTCTCCGGGTCGCGGGCGGCCAGCAGCGCGTCGAGCAGGTCCGGCCGGGTGCCGGCCGGCTCGCGCTGGCGCAGTGCCCGCCGCGCCGCGATGATCGCCGCCACCTCGTTCTCGAAGAAGCTGATCGCCGGCCGCGCCCGCCAGCGGCCGATGCGCGGAATCCAGCTTGGCGCCCCGACCACGTCGAGCGGGTCGATCCGCCCTTGCGTCTCGAAATAGCGGGTCAGCGCCCGCCCGAACGCCTCCGCTCCGCCGGCGATGGCGTTGGAGAACATGGTCTCGGCCAGGATGTCGTAGGTCACCCGCGTCATCTCGGGCGCGATGTCCAGCGTCCGCCCGGGCCGCTGGCGGACGAAGCGCTCGGCGCAGTGCTCGGCCGGCCCAGCCATCCGCCCGGCGAGGCCGGCGACGGCGCGCGGGGTGAACAGCGGCGCAAGCGTGCGGCGGGCCCGCTTCCAGCTGTCGCCTTCGGCGGTCAGCAGGCCTTCGCCGAGGCCCGGCGCGAGGATGGCGCGCTGGAGAGCGTCCTTGCGGTAGTTCGCGGCGTTGTCGACCAGCACATGGCGCACCGCCACAGGGTCGCTCAGCACGACGTTGAAGCCGAACAGGCCCTGCTCGGCGATGATGCGCTCGCGGAAGTGCCGGGCGCGCCAGATCGTCAGCGGGTTGCGGCGCAGGCGCAGCAGCATTTCCAGCCTGCCGAATTCGCGCTCGCCCGGCACAGGGGCGGGCGGGCGCAGGCCCGGCTGGTCGTATGCGAGGGATGCTGCGGCCATGGTGATCCTCCGGCTGCCCCTGCCTGTCCCAAGCATTCTCCCGCTTTCGGGCGGCCAGAAGGCCGTCGCGGGGCAGGGCTGCCGCACCCATGCCCAAATCTCGTTGTTGCAATGCAGTGCGTGCCGGTCTGTCGTCTTGTGCGGCGCACAATAGATGCTATTTTCTCCGGCAAGGAGCCATGCAGATGTCCGCCTACAAGAACCCCCCGCCGCGCATCCTGCGCCCCCGCGTCGAGCCGCCGACGCTCGACGAGGCCGTTACGGCCGCGCAGGGCCTGAGCGATTCGCCCGAGCAGCAGGCCGAGATCGCCGCCCAGCTCATGGGCGTTCCGGTCGCCGAGGTGCTGCCGCTGGTGCGCAAGGCCGCCCATCGCACCACGGTGACCACGCCGAACCGCTCGGTGGTCGTGGTGCGCCGCCCGGCGCGCACCTTCTCGCCGCGCCTCGCCGAGGCGATGCGCCGCTGAGCCTTCAGCGCCCGATCCCGTCGAGGATCGGGCAGTCCGGCCGGTCGTCGCCATGGCAATGGCTGGCCAGGTGCCGCAGCGTGGCGGCCATCGCCTGCAAGGCGGCAGCCTTCTCCTCCAGTTCCGCGATATGCTTCAGCGCGAGCGCCTTCACATCGGCGCTGGCGCGCGAACGGTCGCGCCAGAGCGCCAGCAGCGAACCGGTCTCCTCCAGCGAGAAGCCCAGATCGCGGGCGCGCCTGACGAAGCGCAGGCTGTGGATCTCCTCGTCGCGATAGACGCGGTAGCCCGCTTCCGAGCGCAGGGGCGGGGCGATCAGCCCGATGCTCTCGTAATAGCGGATCATCTTGGCGCTGACGCCGGTGGCGGCCGCCACCTCTCCGATGTTCATCGCGCTCACTCCGTTCTGGTCGCGGGCCTGAAGCGCCGCAGCCGCAGCGCGTTGGCCAGCACGCTGACGCTCGAGAACGCCATGGCGAAGCTGGCGAAGACCGGCGACATCGCGATGCCCCAGAGCGGCTGGAGCAGCCCGGCCGCGACCGGGATCAGCAGCGTGTTGTAGCCGAAGGCCCAGCCGAGATTCTGCCGGATATTGGCCATCGTCGCCTTGGAGAGCGCGATCGCCTCCGGCACCTGGCGCAGATCGCCGGAGATCAGCACGATGTCGGCGCTCTCGATGGCGATGTCGGTGCCGGCCCCCATGGCGATGCCGACATCGGCCCCGGCCAGTGCCGGGGCGTCGTTGATGCCGTCGCCGACGAAGGCGACCTTGCGCCCGCCCTCCTGCAGCCGCGCGACGATCGCCGCCTTGTCGGTCGGCAGCACCTCGGCCTCGACCTCGTCGATGCCGAGGCGCCGCGCGATGGCCTGCGCGGTCGCCCGGTTGTCGCCCGTCACCATGACGATGCGCAGCCCCAGCCGGTGCAGCGCCGCGATCGCGGCGCGCGAGCCCGGCTTGAGCGCGTCCGCGACGCCGATCAGCCCGGCAAGACGCCCGTCCACCGCGACGAAGAGCGGGCTCATGCCCTCCCCCGCCAGCGCGGCTGCCTCCGCCGCAAGCGCCGCGACCGGGATCGATTCACGGGCCATCAGCCGGCCGGAGCCGACCATGACGCGCCGCTCGCCGATCCGCGCCGCGACGCCGAGCCCGGCCTCCGCGACGAAGTCGTGGGCGGGCGCGAGCGTCAGGCCGCGCCGCCGCGCTTCCGCGACGATCGCCTCCGCCGAGGGATGCTCCGAGGCCGCCTCGACGGCGGCTGCTAGCGCCAGCGTCTCGGCCTCGTCGAAGCCCGGCGCGGCGGCGAGCTTCGTCAGCTCGGGGGTGCCCTTCGTCAGCGTCCCGGTCTTGTCGAAGGCGATGGTCCCGACATCGCTGAGCGCCTGCAGGGCAGTGCCCTGCCGGAACAGGATGCCGAGCTCGGCCGCCTTGCCGGTGCCGACCATGATCGAGGTCGGCGTCGCCAGCCCCATGGCGCAGGGGCAGGCGACGATCAGCACCGCGACCGCGTTGACCAGCGCCTGCGTCAGGGCCGGGGAGGGGCCGAAGGCGAGCCAGGCGACGAAGGTCGCCAGCGCGACCGCCATCACGGCGGGCACGAACCAGCCGGTGACCCGGTCGACCAGCGCCTGGATCGGCAGCTTGGCGCCCTGCGCGCTCTCGACCATCCGCACGATCTGGGCCAGCAGCGTATCGGCGCCGACCTTCTCGGCCCGGAAGCGCAGCGCGCCGTTGCGGTTGATGGTGCCGCCGATCACGCCGTCGCCGGGGCCCTTGGCCGCCGGCGACGGCTCGCCGGTCACCATGGATTCGTCGACATAGGAGCTGCCCTCGACCACCGTGCCGTCGACGGCGATCTTCTCGCCGGGGCGCACCAGCACGAGATCGCCCGGCCGCACCTCCTCGACGGGGACGTCCCGCTCCGCCCCGTCGCGCAGGATGCGGGCCGAGCGCGCCTGCAATCCGACCAGCCGGCCGATGGCGGCGCTGGTGCGACCGCGCGCCCGGGCCTCGAACCAGCGGCCGAGCAGGATCAGCGTGACGATGACCGCGCTCGTCTCGAAATAGGTGTGGGCGCTGCCGGCCGGCAGCCAGCCGGGCCGGAAGGTTGCGACGGCGGAGTAGAGATAGGCCGCGCCGGTGCCGAGCATGACCAGCGCGTTCATGTCGGGCGCGCCGCGCATCAAGGCGGGCCAGCCCTTGGCGAAGAAGCGCCGGCCGGGGCCGAACAGCACGAGGCTCGCCAGCAGGAAGGCCGCGAGCTTCAGCGTGAAGCCGTCGATCCTGCCGAGCAGCCAGTGATGGAAGGCGTCGCTGAGATGCGGTCCCATTTCGAGGATCATCAGCGGCAGCGTCGCCGCCGTTGCGACCAGCGTGGCGCGGCCGAGCTCGCGGCGCTCGGCCGCGCGGGCCGTCTCGCCGTCTGCCGGGGCGCCGTCGCCGAGCGGCTGGGCCGCATAGCCCGCCCCGGCCACCGCCGCCACCAGGCCCGTAACGCCGGCGGGATCGAGCAAGGTGACGCTGGCGCGCTCGGTGGCGAGGTTGACCTGCGCCTCGAGCACGCCGGGCACGGCGCGCAGCGCCTTTTCGACCCGCCCGACGCAGGAGGCGCAGGTCATGCCCGAGATGGCGAGGGTCACGGTCGCCGGCCGTGGCTCGTAGCCGGCTGCGCGGATCGCGGCGTCGAGCGCGGCCGGCGCGACCGTGGCACCCGAGACCTGCGCCTTGCCGGTCGCGAGGTTGACGGTCGCGTCCGTGACGCCGGGCACCGCCTTCAGCGCCGTCTCGACGCGGCCGACGCAGGAGGCACAGCTCATCCCGGCGACGGCAATGTCGAGGCGGGCGGGTGCGGCCCCAGTGGGCGATGTCTGGCGATGCGGCATGGTGCTTCGACCCATCCTTGCGCTGTCGATGCGCAGATGGGTAAGCCTTCCCATCATGGGAAGGTCAAGCGGCGCATGGCGGCTGCGAGTCGGGCAGCGCAATCTGCCCGGAGCCGGGCCTCACTCGGCGCGGACGGTCTCCGGCGTGGACTGGAAGCTGCGGATCACCTCGCCGAGGCTCGGCTCGTCGACGAGGTCGGCCGCGTCCATCTGGGTGAACCACTGGCAGCGCCGCTGCTCCTGCTCGGGCCAGCTGTCGAGCTGGCGCGAGACCGCGAGCGGATAGAGGCTGACCTTGCAGAGCACCGCGCTGTCCGGCAGGCGCTTGCGATAGGTGTAGTGGCCGACCGGCTTGCGGCCGATCTCGCCGACCACGCCGGCCTCTTCCATCGCCTCGCGCGCGGCGGCCTCATGGCGCTTCAACCCGCGCATCGGCCAGCCCTTCGGCACGATCCAGCGCTGGGTCTCGCGGGTGGTGACCAGCATCACCTCGACGCTTCCGTCCGCGGCACGCCGATAGGGCAGGGCGCCGATCTGCGCCCTGGGTTCCGTATCCTTCCTGCGACCGGACGACTTAGCCACCCCTGATCGTCTCCCCATAGCCTGCCCGAGGGACAGCATATGGTGATTCGGACCACGTGATGCCAGTGAATTCGATAGCCGGCGAATTGTCCGGGAGCGGCGGGCGCGGGCGCGCCGCCGCTGCGGGGGCGCTCAGAGCTTCTTGCCGTCCTTGTCGAACTGCTTGAGGAAGGCCGTCAGGTCGGCGATTTCCTTCTCGTTCTTGATGCCGGCGAAGATCATCTTGGTGCCGGGGATCATGGCGCGCGGGTTCTTGATGTACTCCGCGAACTTGGCCTCGTCCCAGGTGATGTCGGCGCCCTTGTTGGCGCTGGAATAGGCATAGCCCTCGACGGCGCCGGTATGGCGGCCGAACAGCCCGTTCAGATGCGGGCCGACCAGATTGCGCGCACCCTCGCCGATCTGGTGGCAGGCGCGGCACTTGTTCCAGGAGCGCTCGCCGGCGGCGATGTCCTGGGCGAAGGCGGGGGCGCTCGCCAGCAGGGCGACGGCGAGCAAAGCGGTGCGGGCGGTGGTCGTCATCTCGGTCCTTCGATCCTCTCGGCCGGCCGGTCGGGCCAGGCGGGATCGAGGCGGCGGGCTGCGACGGGATCCCGGAGCCGGCGGGGCCGAGGCCGGCCGGCTGCGGATACAAACTGGACCAGTTCGAAGCGGGCGCCAAACCCGTTTCGCGCCCTGTCCGCGATCATATTGCCGCAGCCGGCCGGGTAGGCTCAGAGCTCGCCGATCCACTCCGCCACATTGGCGGTGAAGGCGTCGGGCCGCGAGATCGGGAAGAAATGCCCGCCGCTCTCGAGCATGGTCTTGCGCGCGCCGGGCATGGCGCTGCTGAGCTGGTCCTGCAGGAAGGCCGGGACGATCATGTCGTCGCGGGCGCCGAGGATCAGGATCGGCATCGGCAGCGAGGCGGCCCATTCCGAGCCGTCGAAGGCATGCAGGGCGGCGATGCGCTCGCGCACCGTCTGCTTCTCCTCCGCCGTCTCGGGCGCCTTGGCGAGGGCGGCCTCGTAGACCTGCCAATGGGCTTCCAGCCAGGCCGGCGGATAGGCCATCAGCGTCGCGGTCGCGGCATAGGCGCGCGGATGCTGGTCGAGGATGGCGAGGCGCGTATCGAACAGTGCCGCCATGTAGCGGTTCTGCTTCAGCCAGCTGCCGCTGAGGATCAGCCCGTCGAGCCGCTCGGGCACCAGGCGGGCGAGCGTCTGGCCGATGCAGCCGCCGGTCGAATGGCCGAGCAGCACGGCGCGTTCGGAGCCGGCTGTGTCGAGCACCGTCTGGCAGTCCTGCGCCAGCCGCTCGATCGTGCAGGCGGCGCTGCCGCGGGTGCTCGGGCCGATGCCGCGCTGGTCGAAGCGGATGACGCGGAAGGAACGGGCGAAGGTGGCCGCGATGTCGTCCCAGAAGGCGGCGGTGCCGCCGAGGCCGCTGACCAGCAGCAGATCCGGACCCTCGCCCTGGACCACGGTGCGCAGGACGGCGCCGTCATTGGTGACGGCCTGGAACTCGCCATTGGGCGGATTGCTGGCGGTGCCGCTCATCGGGCCTCGCCGGTCAGCCCGGGGTTGTGCGGCCTGAACTCGGTCATGTGTGTTCTCCTAATAATTTTGCCGCGGCCGGTCAGGGCTGCGGGTTGAAGCGCGTGTCGGTCCAGCCGAACACGGTGCGGGCCTCGATCTCGGCGATGTCGTCCGGCCGCGGAAACGGCGCGGGCGGCGGTTCGCCGGGGCTGCGGGGCCGGCCGATCTCGGCGAAGAAGGCGTCGAGACCGCCCGGCATGACGAGCCAGAGAAAGGTCAGGGGCTCGTCATGCGGGTTCAGGAAATGGTGCTTGCGGTTGCGGCCGACATAGACGCAGGAGCCCGGCTCCAGCGCATGGTCGACCCCGTCGAGGCGGGCGATGCCGCGGCCCGACAGCACGAAGATGACCTCCTCGATCCGGTCGTGGGTGTGCTCGCGGATGAAGGCGCGCGGCGCGACCGTCTGCGTGCCGAGCGCGAAGCGGCTCTCGCTGCGCACGAGCGTGTCGTTCAGAAGGTTGCGGACATGGCCGTTGGCCGGCACGGGCTGCCAGAAGCTCGCCCCGTCCTCCGGGCCGAGCACCAAGGCTTCGCCGGCAGGTTGCGCCGTCATCCCGTCCCCTCCCGCCAGCTGTGACCCCACTGGCGTGGATCGTGACGGGGGACGCGCCATAATTCTACCCGCCTTTGGTCATGGCTGGGTCAGCCCCCGCGCAGACCGGGAGAGCCGCGCAGCGGGCCGGCGGGCGGTGAAAACGCAAGGCCGCCGCCCGTCGGGACGGGCGGCGGCGGTCTCGTGCAGGGCGCGGCCGGGCGCAAGCGAGCCCGGCCGGCGGATCAGCGGAACAGCGCCGCCGACTTGGTCAGCGTCACCCACACGCCCCAGGCCAGCGGGATGCCGACGAAGGCCCAGGCGACGAGGGCCGCGCCGTTGAAGCCGCCCTTGCCGATGCCGAAAGAGCCGTATTGCAGGCTGGCGGCGGCATTGGCGCTGCGGGCCTGTAGCGCCGCGACCTCGGCGTCCTTCATGAACCAGCGGGCCGCGACCGGGCGGACGAGCAGGTTGCACAGGAAGCCGAGCACCAGCATCCCGGCCAGGATGTACATGGTTCGGTCGTAGACCTGCGCGCGCGGCACGCCGGCCGCGATCTGCGCCTCGCGGATATAGTTCACCACGACCGGGCCGATGATGCCGGCGGTCGACCAGGCTGTCAGCAGCCGGCCGTGGATCGCGCCGACGAACTGGGTGCCGAACATGTCGGCGAGATAGGCCGGCACCGTGGCGAAGCCGCCGCCATACATCGACAGGATGATGCAGAAGAAGGCGACGAACAGCGCCAGCGAGCCGGCATGCGCCGCCCAGGGCGACAGCGCGTAGAGCAGGATGCCAAGCCCGAAGAAGGTGGCATAGGTCATCTTGCGCCCGAGCTTGTCCGACAGCGAGGCCCAGAAGAAGCGCCCGGCGATGTTGAACAGCGACAGCAGGCCGACGAAGGCCGCCGCGATCGTGGCGATCTGCTTCTTCTGCTCGGCGTCGAGCGCGCCGAAAGCGAGCTCCGGCCGGCCGATCAGCGAGCCCGCGAAGATCTCCTGGAGCATCGGCGAGGCCATGCCGATCACGCCGATGCCGGCCGAGACGTTGAGGCACAGCACCGCCCAGATCAGCCAGAACTGCGGGGTCTTGTGCGCGTTCTTCAGGTGGACATGGCCGGAGGTGATCATGGCGTTCTGCGTCGCCGGCGGCGTCCAGCCCTCCGGGCGCCAGCCCGCGGGCGGGATGCGGTAGCCGAAGGTGCCGACCATCATGAAGACGAAGTAGATCCCCGCCATCACGACGAAGGTCTCCCAGACGCCGACCGAGGTCGGGGTCTTGAAGTGGTTCATCAGGATGTCGGCCAGCGGCGAGCCGATCATCGCGCCACCGCCGAAGCCCATGATCGCCATGCCGGTGGCCATGCCGCGCCGGTCGGGGAACCACTTCACCAGGGTGGAGACCGGCGAGATGTAGCCGAGGCCCAGCCCGATGCCGCCGATCACGCCGGAGCCGACCCAGAGCATCCAGAGCTGGTGGGTATAGACGCCGACGGCCGAGATCAGCAGGCCGCCGCACCAGCACAGCGTCGAGGCGAAGGCGGCCTTGCGCGGGCCGACGCGCTCGAGCCAGCCGCCCCAGATGGCGGCGGAAGAGCCGAGCAGCACGAAGAACAGCGTGTACATCCAGCCGAGATCGGCGACGCGCCAGTCGCAGCTGGTGGTGAACAGGGCCGAGAGCAGGCCGGTGTCGGCGGCGCAGGCCACCGGCTTGGCGACGCCGATCGCCTGGCTGAGCGGCAGCCAGAACACCGAGAAGCCGTAGGCCATGCCGATGCACAGATGGATGCACAGGGCCGCTGGCGGCACGAGCCAGCGGTTGAATCCCGGTTTCGCGATGATGCGGTCGCGGTCGAGCAGGCCCGCCGGGCCTGAGACCTGACCGATGTCCTGGGCTATGGTCATGACGCGTTTCCTTCCCCCAAAGCAAAGCTTCGCCGTTCGCGCCGGGTAGGTTCCCGGCTCGTTGTACTCGTCGATCGCGGCGCGGTGAGCGCTCTTTGTCGTCAGCCTCCGCCGCCCGGCCTGATCAGCGGCAGCGCGCGTCTCAGCAGGGGGGAGAGGCCGTCCGGCCGGGCGGTGTAGGCGGCGAGAAAGTCCGCGCGCATCCGCCTGGTCCAGAACTGGTTGATATGGTCGGCGACCGAGGCGGCGGCCTCGGCCTCGGGATAGGATTTGAAGAAGTCGGCGATCTGCCCGGCCATCCGCGTCAGCTTGGCGAGCTTGTCGTCGGCATGGGCGTCCGTCCCGGCGGGGGGCTGCTCAGTCGTCTGCGTCATGGAAAGGCGGTCTCACGCTCTGGTGTCAGGTCGCCGGTGAAGACGATGCAGCCGTCACGGCGGGCGACGGCGACCAGGGTCATGCCCAGCGCGCGGGCGCGCTCGACGGCGAGCGAGGTGGGCGCCGAGACCGCGACGAGGGTCGAGGCTCCGAAGATCGCGGTTTTCTCGACCATCTCGAAGGAGGCGCGGCTGGTGACGAGCACGAAGCCGTCGCCGGCCGTGGCGCCGGCGCGCAGCCGGGCGCCGATCAGCTTGTCGAGCGCGTTGTGGCGGCCGACATCCTCGCGTGCCGCCAGGATGCTGCCGTCGCGCCCGCACCAGGCGGCGGCGTGGACGGAGCGGGTCAGGCGGTGCAGCGGCTGGCAGGTTTCGAGCGCTTCCAGCGCCGCGGCGACGGCCTGCGGCGTGATCGTACTGGCGTCGCGCAGGCCCCCGGGCGCGGCGGACGGGATGTCGGCCAGCGATTCGACCCCGCACAACCCGCACGACGTCCGTCCCGACAGGTTGCGCCGGCGGGCGAGATGCTCGCGGAAACGACCGGGCGCGAGGTCGACGCTGGCGACGATGCCCTCGGCCCGCGGCGTGATGGTGATGCCGCGGATCTCGTCCACCGTGCGGATGATGCCCTCGGTCAGGCTGAAGCCGGTGACGAAATCCTCGAGGTCGGAGGGCGTCGCCATCATCACCGCATAGGGCAGGGTGCCGTAGACGATGTTGACGGCGGCTTCCGACACGACCTCGGCGCTGCCCTTGGTCGCGGACCCGGCGGCGTCGAAGCGGATGGTGCGGGCGGCCATGGCGATGCTCGCGGGCGGCTGGGCGGGCGCGCTATTCCGCGGCATCGGGAAGGCGTCCGGAAATCCGCCGCAGGGTGACGTCCTCCTCGAAGTTCTTCTCCTGCCATTGCGAATAATGGTTGGTCCGCCGTACCTCGACCGCCGTGACCTTGTATTCCGGGCAGTTGGTGGCCCAGTCGGAATAGTCGGTAGTGATCACGTTGGCGCCGGTCTTGGCATGGTGGAAGGTGGTGTAGACCACGCCCGGCTGCATGCGTTCCGAGACCAGGGCGCGCAGGGCGATGTCGCCGGAGCGGCTGGCCAGCGAGACCAGGTCGCCGTCGACGATGCCGCGGCTTTCGGCGTCGAACGGGTGGATCTCCAGCACGTCTTCGTCGTGCCAGGCCTGGTTGTCGGTGCGCCGGGTCTGCGCGCCGACATTGTACTGCGACAGGATGCGCCCGGTGGTGAGCAGCAGCGGGTAGCGCGGGCCGGTGCGCTCGTCGGTCGGGACGAACTCCGTGATCATGAACTTGCCCTTGCCGCGCACGAAGCGGTCGACATGCATCAGCGGCGTGCCGGACGGCGCCTTCTCGTTGCAGGGCCACTGCACCGAGCCCAGCGCCTCGAGCTTCTCGTAGGAGACGCCGGCGAAGCTCGGGGTCAGGCGGGCGATCTCGTCCATGATCTCGCCGGGATGGGCGTAGTCCATCTCGTAGCCGAGCGCGCGGGCGAGCTCGCTGGTCACCTGCCATTCGGCCTTGCCGGAGAGCGGCTCCATCACCTTGCGCACGCGGTTGATGCGGCGCTCGGCATTGGTGAAGGTGCCGTCCTTCTCCAGGAAGCTGGCGCCCGGCAGGAAGACATGGGCGTATTTCGCCGTCTCGTTCAGGAAGATGTCCTGGATGACGACGCATTCCATCGCCGCCAGCCCGGCGGTGACGTGCTTGGTGTTCGGATCCGACTGGGCGATGTCCTCGCCCTGGACATAGAGGCCCTTGAAGCCGCCCTCGACCGCCTCGTCGAGCATGTTGGTGATGCGCAGGCCCTGCTCGGCGTCGAGCGGCACGCCCCACATCATCTCGAAGACCTGCCGCGTCGCGTCGTCGGCGACATGGCGATAGCCCGAGAACTCGTGCGGGAAGGAGCCCATGTCGCATGAGCCCTGCACGTTGTTCTGCCCGCGCAGCGGATTGATGCCGACGCCGTCGCGGCCGATATTGCCGGTCGCCATGGCGAGGTTGGCCATCGCCATCACCGTGGTCGAGCCCTGGCTGTGCTCGGTCACGCCCAGCCCGTAATAGATCGCGGCATTGCCGCCGGTGGCGTAGAGCCGGGCCGCGGCGCGCACCTCTTGCGCCTGCACGCCGGTGTACTGCTCGGTCGCCTCCGGCGAGGTCTCCTCGCGGGCGACGAAGCGGGCCCAGGCCTCGAAATCGGCGAGGTCGCAGCGCTCGCGCACATAGACCTCGTCGACCAGCCCCTCGGTCACCACGACATGGGCGAGCGCGTTGATCAGCGCGACGTTCGTGCCGGGCTTCAGCGCGAGATGATGGTCGGCCTTCACATGCGGCGTCTTCACCAGGTCGATCCGGCGCGGATCGGCGACGATCAGCCGGGCGCCCTGGCGGATGCGCTTCTTCATGCGCGAGCCGAAGACGGGGTGGCCGTCGGTCGGGTTGGCGCCGATCACCAGGATCACGTCGGCCTTGGCGACCGACTTGAAGTCCTGCGTGCCAGCGGAGGTGCCGAGCGTGGTGCGCAGGCCGTAGCCGGTCGGCGAATGGCAGACGCGGGCGCAGGTATCGACATTGTTGTTGCCGAAGGCGGCACGCACCAGCTTCTGGACGAGGAAGACCTCCTCGTTGGTGCAGCGCGACGAGGTGATGGCGCCGACCGATTCACGGCCGTACTTGGCCTGGATGCGCTTGAACTCGGACGCCGCGTGGCCGATCGCCTCCTCCCAGGAGACCTCGCGCCAGGGATCGGTGATCCGCTCGCGGATCATCGGCTTGGTGATGCGGTCCTTGTGGGTGGCGTAGCCCCAGGCGAAGCGGCCCTTGATGCAGGAATGCCCTTCGTTCGCCTGGCCGCCCTTGTAGGGCACCATGCGCACGACGCGGTCGCCCTGCATCTCGGCCTTGAACGAACAGCCGACGCCGCAATAGGCGCAGGTCGTCACCTTGGAATGCTCGGGCTGGCCGAGCTCGATCACCTTGTTCTCGATCAGCGTGGCGGTCGGGCAGGCCTGGACGCAGGCGCCGCAGGAGACGCATTCCGAGCCGAGGAAATCGCTCGAGCCTGGCGCGACCCGCGAGTCGAAGCCGCGGCCGGTGATCGTCAGCGCAAACGTGCCCTGCACCTCGGCGCAGGCCCGCACGCAGCGATTGCAGACGATGCATTTCGACGGGTCATAGGTGAAATACGGGTTCGATTCGTCCTTGGGCAGCCAGTTCTCGTTGGCGTGGCCGTCGGTCGAGACCGGCTTGACGTGGTTTTCGCCCTCGTAGCCGTAGCGGACCTCGCGCAGGCCGACCGCGCCGGCCATGTCCTGCAATTCGCAATCGCCATTGGCCGAGCAGGTCAGGCAGTCGAGCGGGTGGTCGGAGATGTAGAGCTCCATCACGCCCTTGCGCAGGCCCGACAGCTTCTCCGACTGGGTGCGCACCACCATGCCCTGTTCGGCCGGCGTGGTGCAGGAGGCCGGCGTGCTGCGCCGCCCCTCGATCTCGACGAGGCAGAGCCGGCAGGAGCCGAAGGGCTCCAGCATGTCGGTGGCGCAGAGCTTCGGGATCTTGGTGCCGAGGCTCATCGCGGCCGCCATCACCGAAGTGCCGGCGGGCACCGAAACCTCCTGGCCGTCGATGGTCAGCGTCACCGTCTCCTCGGCGAGGCGGATCGGCGTCCCGTAGTCGAGCTCCTTGATCAGGCTCATCGCGGTCTCCTCACTCGGCTGCCTGCGCCACGGCGTCAGCCGGCGGCCGGTCGAAATCCTCGGCGAAATGGTTCAGCGCGCTCATCACCGGCATCGGCGTCAGCCCGCCCATGGCGCAGAGCGAGGCGTCGGTCATCAGCGTGGCGAGATCGCGCAGCACGGCGATGTTCTTCGGCCGCTCGACCCCGGCGATGATCCTGTCCATCACCTCGACGCCGCGCGTCGCGCCGATGCGGCACGGCGTGCACTTGCCGCAGCTCTCCTTGGCGCAGAAGGCGAAGGCGAAGCGGGCCTGCCGGGCCATGTCGACCGTGTCGTCGAAGACCACGATGCCGCCATGGCCGAGCATGGCGCGGATCGCGGCCAGCGCCTCGTAATCCATCGGCGTGTCGAGCTGCCCGGCTGTGAGATAGGCGCCGAGCGGCCCGCCGACCTGCACGGCCCGGATCGGCCGGCCGCTCAGCGTGCCGCCGCCCATGTCCTCGATGATCTCGCGCAGCGAGATGCCGAAGGCGAGCTCGACCAGCCCGCCGCGGCGGATATTGCCGCCGAGCTGCACCGGCAGCGTTCCGCGCGAGCGGCCCATGCCGAAATCCGCATAGGCCTGCGCGCCGTGATCGATGATCCAGGGCACGGCCGCGAGCGACAGCACGTTGTTGACCACGGTCGGCTTGCCGAACAGGCCCTGCAGCGCCGGCAGCGGCGGCTTGGCGCGCACGATGGCGCGCTTGCCTTCCAGGCTTTCCAGCAGCGAGGTCTCCTCGCCGCAGATATAGGCGCCGGCGCCGACGCGGATCTCCATATCGAAGGCCCGGCCCGAGCCGAGCACCGAGGCGCCGAGGATGCCGGCCGTGCGCGCGATCTCGATCGCGCGCCGCATGGTGGCGATCGCGTGCGGATATTCCGAGCGGATATAGAGATAGCCCTTGGTCGCTCCGACCGCGAGGCCGGTGATCGCCATGCCCTCGACCAGCAGGAAGGGATCACCCTCGAACAGCATGCGGTCGGCGAAGGTGCCGCTGTCGCCCTCGTCGCCGTTGCAGACCACGTATTTGCGGTCGGCCTCGGCGTCGTGGACGGTCTTCCACTTGATGCCGGTCGGGAAGCCGGCGCCGCCGCGGCCGCGCAGGCCGGAGGCGCGCACCGCCTCGACGATCTCGGCGCCGGCCATGGCGGCGGCCTTCTCCAGGCCCTTCAGGCCGCCATGGGCGCGATACTCCGCCAGCGAGAGCGGCGCGATCACCCCGACGCGCGCGAAGGTGAGGCGCTGCTGGCGCTTCATCCAGTCGAGCTCTTCGACCGGGCCGAGCCGCAGCGCGTGGGCGCCGCCGGCGGTGAGGCCGGCCTCGAATAGCGCGGCGACGTCCTTGGCCGTCACCGGGCCGTAAGCGATGCGGCCTGCCTGCGTCTCGACTTCGACCATCGGCTCGAGCCAGAGCATGCCGCGGCTGCCGTTGCGGACGATCTCGACCGGCTCGCCGCGAGCGTCCGCCTCGCGCGAGATCGCCTTGGCCACGGCCTCGGCGCCGACCGAGAGGGCGGCGGCGTCGATTGGAACATAGATGCGGACGGGATTCATGCCTGCGCTCATGCTTGCGCTCCGCACAGGGAGGCGATGCGGTCGGCGTCGACCCGGCCGAGCAGCTCGCCATCGACCAGGGCCGAGGGGCCGAGCGCGCAGTTGCCGAGGCAGTAGACCGTCTCGACCGCGGCGCGGTCATGCGGCCCGTGCGCGTCGACGACGATGCCGTGGTCACGGGCGAGGTCGCCGACCAGCGTCTCGCAGCCCAGCGCCTGGCAGGCTTCCGCCCGGCACAGCTTGACCACGCGTTGCGGCGGCGGCGCGCTGCGGAAGTCATGATAGAAGGAGATGGTGCCGTGCACGTCGGCCCGCGAGACGTTAAGCGCCTCGGCGATCAGCGGCACGGCCTGCGGCTCGACGCAGCCGAACGCCTCCTGCAAAGCGTGCAGGATCGGCAGCATCGCGCCTTCCAGCGACGCCAGTTCGTCGATGATCGCCTGGGCCTGCGCCTCGTTCCACGCCGGATACGCCGCCATCATTCCTCCCCCGAGCCTCGTCGGACGGCTCTTGCGGCGAAGGTGACCCTTTCTGGAACGATTTCAAATCGTTTGTTTCGACTAATTGATAGGCAAGACCTATCAATCGGGAGTCCTGCGGGAGGCTGATCGTCGCGCGCAGCCCGGATCGAGCCGGCCATTCGTCGAAACACGTTTCGCTGTGGCGCTGCGAAAACCCGGATTGCAGTGCAGCGATAGGCGAAGGCTATCGGATGATGGCGCGTCGCGGCAGCGCGGCGTCGATGACCGGCCTGGTCATCATCAGCAGGTTGCGCGCCAGCGGCGCGATCGGCTGCCGGTCGGGTACGATGAGGCCGATCGTGCGTTGCGCCTCGGGCGCGACCAGCTGCAGGGCGCGCGTGCCGATCGGGATGCCGAAGAACTCCAGAAGCTGCAGCGAGACGATGCTGGCGACACCCTCGATCCCGGCATGGGAGCAGAGGTTGAAGATCGAATTGGTCTCGATCGCCGCGCGCGGTGCGGCGCCGACCGAGCGGAAAATCCCGTCGATGATGCGCCGGTTCTGCATGTCGGAGGTCAGAAGGCAGAGTTTGTGCTCGGCCGCCTCCAGCCAGGTGATGGTGTCGCGGCCGCCGAGCGGCCCGTCCTCGCGCGTCAGCAGCACGTAGGATTCGAGGTAGATCGGCTTCGAGATCACCCGCTCCAGCGGCTCGTTGTCGAGATAGCTCAGCCCGACATCGAGTTCGAAATTGTCCATGCCCTGCTGGATCTGCTGCGAGGTCAGCGAGAGCACGGTCAGCGAGACTGCCGGATAGCGCGCCGAGAACGGCGCGGTGATGTGTGCGATCATCGGCAGGGCGGTGGGGATCGCGCCGAGCCGGATGCGGCCGGAGACGCCCTCGCGCAGCTCGGCGATCGCCTCCTTCATCAGGTCGGCTTCCGCCAGCATGCGCCGGGCATGGGCAAGCACCACCTCGCCCTCCGGGGTGAAGCCCTGGAAGCGGCGTCCGCGCTCGACGATCAGCACGCCGAGCTCGTCCTCGAGCTGGCCGATCGCCGCCGACAACGTCGGCTGCGAGACATGGCAAGCCTCGGCGGCGCGGCGGAAATGCTTCTCTCGGGCCAGGGCGTCGAGATAGATGAGCTGGCGGATGATCACCGTCGTCGAAAACCGTTGCGGGCCGGCAGCACGCTGCCGGCCCGGGAGCCTGATGTTGCGCCAGACACTGTCCCGTTTGTCCCGCCCTGTCCAAGGAAAGCGTCGCCTGAGGGCGGGCCGGGCATGAGCGTCGTCCTCGCCTGCGATCTCGGCGGCACATCCTTTCGCGCGGCCCTGGTCGACGAGGCCGGCACCGTCCTGGCCCAGCATCAGATCGCCGGCCCGGCGACGCGCGACGCCGGCGGCGTCTCCGAGATCGAGCCCGAGGCCTGGTGGGCGCATCTGCGCGAGGCCTGCGCCGCGCTGGCGCGGGCCGAACCGGCGCTGTTCTCGGCTGTCGCCGGCATCGCGATCTGCGGGGTGACGCGCACCCAGGTCGTGCTCGACACAGCCGGGCGCCCGCTGCGGCCGGCGATGAGCTGGAAGGATGTCCGCGCCGAAGCCGTCGCGACCGCCTTGCGCATGCGCTGCGACCCCGCCCATCCCGAGACCGCCCAGCTCAACGCCTTCCACCCGCTCGCCCGGCTCGCCTGGCTGCGCGAGGCCGAGCCGCAGGTCGCGGCGGCGCTGGCCTGCGTCGTCGAGCCGAAGGATTTTCTCAACCTGCGCCTGACCGGCGTCGCAGTTTCCGACCCAGTCTCGCTGGCGCGGCTCGTCGCGGCGGCCCGGCCGGTCGCCGGCGGCGATCTTTTCGCAGCCGCCGGGGTGCCGGGCGCGATCCTGCCGCTGCTGCGCGAGCCCTGGCAGGCGGTCGGCCCGGTGCTGCCCGGATTGCCGGCGCCGCTCGACCGTCTGGCCGGGGTGCCGGTGTTCTGCTCGTCCAACGATACCTATGCCGCGGTGCTCGGGCTCGGCGCCATGCGCCATGGCTATGCCTACAACCTTTCGGGCACCACCGAGGTGCTCGGCGTGGTCGGGCGCGAGCCGGCCCTGGCCGAGGGGCTGATGAGCGTCGACTGGCGCGGGCTCTTCCAGCTCGGCGGGCCGAGCCAGACCGGCGCCGACACCGTTTCCTGGCTTATGGGGCTACTCGGCCGCGCCGAGCGCCCCGTCGGGAGCGAGATGGCGGCTCTGCTCGCCGGGCCGCGCCATCCGCAGCCCCTGATCTTCCTGCCCTATCTCCAGGGCGAGCGCGTGCCGTACTGGGATCCGTCGCTGCGCGGCGCGCTGGTCGGGCTGGCGCGCGGCCATGGCCCGACCGATCTCGCCTATGCGGTGCTGGAGGGCGTGGCCTGCCTCAACCGCATTGTGCTCGCGCGGGCCGAGGCGGCGCTGGGGCTTACCGTGACGGAAATCCGCTTCGGGGGCGGCGGCGCGGCCAACCCGGTCTGGAGCCAGATCAAGGCCGATCTCTGCGGCCGCCCGGTCGTGGTCGGCGCCGCGGCGGAGCCGGGTCTGCTCGGCGCGGCCATCCTCGCCTTCACCGGCCTCGGGCGCTTCGCCGACCTGTCGCAGGCGCAGGAAGCGCTGGCCGCGACCGCCCGCCGCTTCACACCGGATCCGGCGCGCAAGGCGGCCTACGACTCGCTGCACGCGCTCTATGGCCGGGCCGAGGCCGCGCTGGCGCCGCTCTCCCACGCTCTGGCTGCGGAGGGGCGTCAGGGCGCGGCTCTGGCCGGCCTGCGCGGCATGGCGGCTTCGCCATGATCCGCGCTTGTCCCCGGAAAGCCGCCAAAGACGGTTGCAGCCTCGCCTCCGGCCGCTTACGCACGGTGACGCGTCGATCCAAAGAGTTCCCGATGTCCCGACCGTGCCCGGCCTTCCCGTCCCGCCGCCCGGCCCCGCCGTGCGAGGCCCGTCGATGAGCCGTCCCGTCACGCTGATCACCGGAGCTTCCGGTGGGATCTGCAGCGCGCTCGCCCGCAAACTCGCCGCGACCGACAGGCTGGTGCTCACCGGGCTCGAGGCCGAGCTGCTGGACGAGTTGGTCGCCGCCGTCGAGGCCGAAGGGGGCGAGGCCGTTGCGCTTCCTGGCGACATGCGTGACCGCGCCTTCCCGCAGGCGCTGGTCGATCTCGCTCTGGCGCGCTTCGGCCGCATCGACCGTCTCGTCACCGGTGCCGGCGCCTCGCGCGCCGTGCCGCTGGTCGAGATGGAGGACGAGGAGTGGGACGGTCTGGTCGACCTCAACCTCTCGGCCGTCTTCCGCCTCTCCAAGGCCGTCGCCCGCCAGATGATCGCGCAGGGCGAGGGAGGTGCGGTGGTCCACATCTCCTCGATCGCCCATTCCAACGGCGGTGCCAATGTCGCCTATGGCGCGGCCAAGGGCGGCGTCGCCACGCTGACCTACGGCATGGCCCAGCAGCTCGGCCGCCACGGCATCCGCGTCAACGCCGTCGCGCCCGGCATCATCGACACGCCGATGGTGCGGCGCGGCTTCGCCAGCCAATTCGACGGGCTGGTGGCGGGCGCGGCGCAGCGCACGCCGATGGGCCGCCTCGGCCGGCCGGAGGATGTGGCGGGCGTCATCGCCTTCCTGCTCTCGCCGGCGGCCGCCTTCGTCACCGGGGCGCTGATCCCGGTCACCGGCGGCATCGAGATCCTCTCGCCGCTCTCCGCGATCGCCTCCGGGACGAACTGAGCATGCGCGAGATCATCGGTCGCTACGGCACCGCGTTGGCCGGCCTGGCCATGATCCTGTTCTTCGTCGTCTTCGCGCCGAACTTCGCCACGACGATGAACATCGTCAACGTGCTGAAGGATACGAGCTTCCTCGCCATCCTGGCGCTGGGCTTCACGCTGGCCTTTACCGTCGCCGAGCTCGATCTCTCCATCGCCGAGATGGCGAGCCTGGCGGCCGTGGTCTGCGGCTGGATGGTGCAGGCGCAGTATCCGCCTCTGGCGGCGATGGGGGCGGCGATCACGGTCGGCGCGCTGCTCGGCACGGCCAACGGCTACGGCGTCACCGTGCTGCGCATCCCCTCGCTGATCATGACGCTCGGCACGGCGGCGATCGCCAAGGGCTTCGCCTTCATGATCACCCAGGGCGTCGCCTTCGTCGGCCGCTGGCCGGTTGGCTTCACCGGGCTGGCGCGCGGCTACACCTTCGGCATTCCCAACCTGGTGCTCTGGCTCGCCGGCGTGACGCTGCTCGCCTGGGGGCTGGTGAAGTGGACGCGCACCGGCGCTCATATGGTCGCGACCGGCGAGGCCGACGAGGCGGCCAGGCTCGCCGGCATCGCCACCGCGCGGATGAAGCGGATCGGCCTGCTGCTCTCGGGCGTGCTCGCCGGCGTCACGGCGATGCTGCTCGCCGCCAACCTCTCCTCCGCCGCGCCCAACATGGCCGGCGACTATCTGCTCTACGCCATCGCCGCCGTGCTGCTCGGCATGACCATGTTCGAGCCCGGCAAGCCGAACGTGCCCGGCACGGTCTTCGCGGCGCTGGTGCTCAAGGTGCTCGGCAATGGCCTCGTGCTGCTCGGTGCACCCTATTACATCCAGGATATCGTGCTCGGCCTCATCATCATCGGCTCGGTCGCCTTCTCGGCCAGCGCGATGAAGACGGCGGCGTTCAAGGTCTGACGGTTCGGGCGACGACAACGGTCAACGAGGGGAGTGCGCAGATGGTCGGGTTCAGGGGAATGCTGCTGGCGGCCGCCGCCGTCGTCGGGCTGGGGCAGGGCGCCCAGGCCTTCGAGCTCGGCGTGATCGGCTTCCAGTTCTCGTCGGAGACGCATGCACGCGTCGCCAATGCCGCGGCCGCGGCGGCCAAGGCAAGGGGCTGGAACGTCACCCTGCTCAACTCCGAGGGCGCGCTGCCTAAGCATGCCGAGCAGTTCGACGCGCTGATCGCCCGCAAGGTCGACGCCATCGTCATCGCCATGGGCAAGCCGGTCGAGGCCGACGCCCAGTTCAAGGCCGCCAAGGATGCCGGTATCCCGGTGATCACGGTGCAGTCCGGCGCCAGCCAGCATGCGCTCTTCGACATCCAGTCGAACGAGTACAAGATCGGCGCCGACGCGGCGCTCTATCTGCTCGGCGAGCTCGGCTACAAGGGTAATATCGTTTCCGCCCGCTTCGATCTCAACGTCGCCTCCCGCGTGCGCGGCAAGGTGCTCGACGCCGTGCTCTCCGAGAACCAGGCGGTGAAGGAGCTCGGCAAGTTCTCCATGGCCCGCACCCAGAGCTGGCGCGACGACGTGCGCGCCGGCATGCAGGCGCTGCTGCTGCAGAACCAGGGCAAGATCAACGGCATTTGGGCGTCGTTCGACGGGCAGGCCTACATCATCGACGACCTGCTGCAGGCGCAGGGCGTCAAGAAGGGCCAGATCCCGCTGGTCTCGGTCGACGGCGGCAAGGAGACCTATGCCCGCATCGCCGACCCGAACTCGACCTTCATGGCCACCGTCGCCATCCCCTTCGACGAGATGGGCAAGCAGGCGGTCGATGCGATCCAGGCGATCGTCGTCGAGAAGAAGCCGAAGGAGAGCATCACCGCGGGCCCGTATCTGTTCACCGAGGCGGTGCTGGTCGACAAGAACAATGTCGACAAGTTCCTGAAGTGAAGGGCGAAGCGGCCAGCGTGGCGTCATGGTCGGCCCTATCCCGACCTTCCGCGGCTCCGTCGGTCGAGGTCCGTGTTCAAGACGTGGATGCGCGCCACAAGGGCGAGCATGACGGGCAGTGCCTCCGGAGCGATCTGCGATGACCGCCACACCCCTCCTGTCGCTGCGCGGCATCGGCAAGGCCTACGGCCCGGTCGTGGCGGTGCGCGACGTCGACCTCGACATCTTCGCCGGCGAGGTCGTGGCGATCTGCGGCGACAACGGCGCCGGCAAGTCGAGCCTGATCAAGGTGATCTCCGGCGCCGAGGAGCCGAGCAGCGGCACGCTCGCCATGAACGGCCGCCCCGTCGCCTTCGCCTCGCCCCATGACGCGCTGAGCCATGGCGTCGCGACGATCTACCAGGACCTCGCGCTCGCCCCGCGCCTGTCGATCGCGCAGAACGTCTTCATGGGCTCCGAGCTGACGCGGCCGCTGGGACTGCCCTTCCTGCAGGTGCTCGACAAGAAGCGCATGGCGCAGGAGGCGCGCGGCTACCTGCAGCAGCTCTCGGTCACGGTCGCCGACATGGACCGGCCGGTCGAGCGGCTTTCGGGCGGGCAGCGCCAGGCGGTGGCGATCTCGCGTGCCCTGCGCTGGAAGGCGCAGATCATCATCATGGACGAGCCGACGGCGGCGCTCGGCGTCAAGGAGACGGCGCTGGTGCTCGACCTGATCCGCAAGCTCAAGGCTGACGGCCGCACCGTGCTGCTGATCAGCCACAACATGCGCGACGTCGTGGCGCTGGCCGACCGCGTCGTCATCATGGGCGCCGGCCGCAAATACGAGGATCGCCCGCTCGGCGACCTCACCGCCGACGACCTCAGCCACCTGATCATGGCCGGCAATGCGCGAGCTGCCTGAGATGGCGCGCGAGACCATCGTCATCGACACCGATCCGGGGCAGGACGACGCCGTCGCCCTGCTCCTCGCCTTCGCCAGCCAGGCGGAGCTCGACCTGCGGGCGATCACCACGGTCGCCGGCAATGTGCCGGTGGCGCAGACCACCGCGAACGCGCTGCGCGTGCGCGACCTCGCAGGCTGCGACGCGGTGCCGGTCCATCGCGGAGCCGAACGGCCGCTGGTCTGCGCGCTGGAGACCGCCGAATTCGTCTGCGGGCCGGACGGACTGGCGGGCTCCGGCCTGCCGGCGCCGCGCAGTGCGGTGGCGCCGGGCCACGCGGTCGACGCGCTGATCGCATTGCTGCGCGCCGCCCCTGACGACAGCGTCACGCTCTGCCCGCTCGGACCGCTGACCAATCTGGCGTTCGCCTTCCGCCTCGCGCCCGAGGTGCTGCCCAAGGTGCGGCGCATCGTGCTGATGGGCGGGGCGATCGGGCTGGGCAACATCACGCCGGCCGCCGAATTCAACATCCATGTCGACCCGCACGCAGCGGCGATCGTCTTCGGCTGCGGCCGGCCGATCGTGATGCTGGGGCTCGGCGTCACGCTGAAGGCGATCGCCTCGCACGCCCAGGTCGCCGGCCTGCTCGCGACCGGCAACGCCGCGAGCCGCTGCGTCCACGGCATGGTCACGCGACCGCGGCCGGGCGGGCTCGGCAGCGACGGCCACCCGATGCACGACGCCTGCGTGGTGGCCTATCTGCTCTGGCCCGAGCTGTTCGCCGGGCGCGACTGCTTCTTGGCGGTCGAGACGGGGGAGGGGCCCTTGCGCGGCCGCACCACCATCGACTGGAACGGCCGGCTCAAGCGGCCGGCCAACGCCCATGTCGTCGCCGAGGTCGAGGCGGAGGCGCTGTTTACCCGCCTGTTCGCCCGGCTCGCGACCCTGCCCTGACCGGAGACCGCCATGGCCCATTTCGTCGATGCGCTTCAGGACGAGGCCGCGCGCGCCGTCGCCGCGATGCGCGAGACCGCGCTCTCGGCCCGTGCCGCCCATGCCCGGGCCGAGCTGATGCGCCATATGCTGACCACCGCCCGCAAGGTCGCCTGCCGCCCCAAGGCCGAGGCGGTCGAGATCGTGGTGCGCGAATGGATGGACGCCTGGAATCTCGGGCGCGCCGACTGGCCGCACATCGCCCGCGAGATGGAGGGCTTCACCGCCGCCTTCCATGACTATGCCAACGCGCCCGACGACGCGCATGACGCGGCGCTGCGCATCGCCTGCGCCGCGCTGGACGAGGCGTTCGCCCGCGAGGGCACCTCGATCGCCGAGCAGATGGCGTTGCGCTCGCAATGTGCCCATCGCTGGTGGGAGCTCGTCGTGCCGGTCCCCGCCGACCTGCCGGGCGCCAAGCCGCGTCCCAGCGTGCCGGAACTGCAGCCCGACCGCCCGTTCTGGGAGACCGGCTGCGCCGATTTCTGCCGCTGATGGATCGGCAGGCGGGCGGCGGCATCCGGGGCATGCCCGGGTTGTCCCGCTGACGGTGGCCGTGTGCGGGGCGATCGCGCCATACTGCCGCTGAAACGATTAGAACGATCGCCGAGGAGGAAACATGATCGAGGATCTCAAGGGGCTGCGCGCCCTCGTCACCGGCTCGAGCACCGGCATCGGTGCCGCCGTGGCCAAGGCCTATGCCGCTCATGGCATGCGCGTCGTGGTCCATTACAATTCCAGCGAGGACAAGGCCCGCGCCGTGGTCGACGCCATCAAGGCGGCCGGCGGCGAGGCCCATGCGCTCAAGGCCGACGTGTCCTCGACGGCCGCGACGGTCGAGCTGGTCGAGAAGGCGGCCGAGCTGCTCGGCGGGCTCGACGTGCTGGTAAACAATGCCGGCGCGCTGGTGAAGCGCGTGCGCATCGCCGACATGGAGGACGACGTCTTCGACGAGATCGTCAACCTCAACATCCGCTCGGTGGTGATGGCCTCCAAGACCGCGCTGCCGCACCTGGCGAAATCCGGCAAGGGCTGCGTGATCAACCTCGCCTCGGTGGCCGCGCGCAATGGCGGGGGGCCGGGCGCCACGATCTACGCCAGCGCCAAGGCCTTCGTGCTCAACCTGACCCGCGGCATGGCCAAGGAGTTCAACGAGCAGGGCGTGCGGGTCAACGCGGTCTCGCCGGGCGTGATCGCCACGCCGTTCCACGAGCGCTTCTCGACGCCCGAGATGCTGGAGACCATGCGCAAGACCATCCCGATGGGGCGCCTGGGCACCGCGGACGAGAATGTCGGCGCCTTCCTGTTCCTCGCCAGCCCGGCGATGAGCGGCTACATCACCGGCCAGTCGATCGAGGTGAACGGCGGCCAGGTGATGGTCTGACCAGGTGGTAGTCTGACCAAGTGATGGTCTGAAACACCGCCCGGGGTGACGCTAAGTCGCCCCGGGCGCGCGATATCCCCGCAAGTCGTTCTGGGGCGCCACTGTGTCTTTGCCGTCCTTGACGGGGGCTAGACCCTCCCCGCAAGGTCCGGTCGATCAGGACGCAGCAGAGGTGGCTCGTGTCGACGCAAAACCGTGAACCGGGCCGCAAGCGCCTTGCGCGCCTCCGGTCCTTCCCGGCCCTGCTGCTCGGCGCCCTGGTGCTGGCGGGCTGCGCCGGCGACGTCCGGGGCGTGCTGCGGCCGGTCGAGGCCTCGGCCCCCGGCACCAGCAAGGTCACCATGCTGGTCGCCACCACCCGCGCGCCGGATCCCGATCAGGGCCTGCTCTTCTCCGGCGAGCGCGGCAAGCCGGCCTATGTCGAGATCACCGTTTCCGTCCCGCCCGATTCCCGCCGCGTCGTCGGCGAGGTGCAGTGGCCGAAGAAGCTGCCGGGCGATCCCGAGACCGATTTCGTCACCCTCAACGTCACGCCGCTCGATCTGAAGACCGGTCTGTCGCGGCTGCACGGCAAGCTCGCCAAGGTGCCCAAGCGCCGGATCATGCTGTTCGTGCACGGCTTCAACAACCGCTTCGAGGACGCGGTTTACCGCTTCGCGCAGATCGTCCACGATTCGCGCGCCGACGTGGTGCCGGTGCTGTTCACCTGGCCGTCGCGCGGCTCGATCTTCGCCTATGGCTATGATCGAGAGAGCGCGACCTATTCCCGCCATGCGCTGGAATCGCTGCTCCAGGGCCTCGCCCGCGACCCCTCGGTCGGCGAAGTCTCGATCCTTGCGCATTCCATGGGCAATTGGGTGGCGCTGGAATCGCTGCGCCAGATGTCAATCCGCAATCGCGGCATCCTGCCCAAGATCGCCAACGTCATGCTGGCCTCGCCTGATGTCGACGTCGACGTCTTCCGCACCCAGATCGGCGAGATGGAGGGACGGCGGCCGAACTTCACCCTCTTCGTTTCGCAGGACGACCGGGCGCTCGCCTTCTCGCGCCGGCTCTGGGGCTCCACCGCCCGGCTCGGCGCCATCGACCCCGAGGCCGAGCCCTTCCGGACTGCGCTGGAGGCGGAGCGTATCACCGTGCTCAACCTGACCAAGCTGCGCGCCGGCGACCGGCTGAATCACGGCAAGTTCGCCGCCAGCCCCGAGGTGGTGAAGCTGATCGGCACCCGCCTCGTCGAAGGCCAGCCGATCACCGATTCCCGCGTCGGCCTCGGCGACAAGCTGATCGAGGCGACCGGCAGCGCCGCCGCGGCGGTCGGTACCGCCGCGGGCATCATCGTCAGCGCCCCGGTCGCCGTGATCGACTCCAAGACGCGCGAGAACCTCGGCGGCCAGGTCGAGCAGTTCGGCTATCGCCTGCAGGATGCCGGGGGCGCGGTCGGCGACACGATCACCGCCCCGTTCGGTGCCGGCGTCGGCGCCCAGCGCTGATAGCGCTGGCCCGGCCCGGCTGCGGCGCGTGGCCGGCGCTCAGCGGTTGAAGCGGATCGGCACCGAGAGCGAGACCGAGCCCGCGCCCCCGACGCCCGCCGGCGGGGCAGGGACCGGGCTCGCCCGCTGGATCATCGCCGCGGCTTCCTGATCCAGCGCGGAATCGCCGGAAGAGCGCACCACGCGGGCCGAGAGCACGCGCCCGCCGCGGTCGATGGCGAAGGCGACCTGGACCGTGCCGGGGCTCGCCCCGGCCGGGAAGCGCTTGTGGCGGTTGAGATGCGCGATCAGCGAGCTGCGCCAGGAGGCGGTCGCCGCCGCGCTGCTCGCCGCCGTGCCGAGCGAGGCGTTCGACGGCGCCGAGGCGCGTGGCGTCGAAGCGGGCGGCGCCGCGGCCTCGCGCGCCTTCGGCACCTCGCGCTCCACGGGCTTGCGCTGCACCACCTTCGGCTTCGGCGGCGGCTTGCGCTGGACGATCTTCTTCGGCGGCTCGGGCTTGCGCTCGACCTTGGGTTCGGGCGGCGGCGGGAGCAGCACGGCGTCGAGCTTCGGGATCGCGGGCAGGTCGGGCAGCTTGATCTCGGGCTCGGCAACCGGGGTCGGTTCCGGCTCGGGCTCAGGTTCCGGCAGCGGCTCGGGCTCCTTGACCGGCTCCGGCACCGGTTCCGGCTCGACGCGCTCGGGCGCGACCGGGAGGTCCTCAGCCGGCGCCTCCTCAGCGACCGAGACCGCGGCGAGCTCGATCATGATCGCCGGCTCCGGCGCGCCGGCGGCCGCCTCCTGGGGGCGCCAGTTCAGGGCGCCCCAGGCCAGACCGCCATGCGCCGCGGCGACGGCCAGCCCGGCCACGCCCCAGCGCAGCGCCGCGCCCCAGCGATGATGCGGAGAGTGTGCGCTCATGGCCTGGCGCCTGCGGCGGGGGCGGAGCCCTGGCCGGTGTCCTCGATGCCGACCAGCGCGATCTTGAGATAGCCGGCATTGCGCAACTCGTTCATCACGCCCATCAGGTCGCGATAGGCCACGGCGCCGTCGGCGCGCAGGAAGACGCGCTGCTCGCGGTCGTTGCCGGTCTGGCGGTCGAGCACTGCCTGGAGCTGCTCGCGCGGCAGATCGTCATTGCCGAGCGCCAGCGTCAGGTCCTGCTTGACCGTCAGGAAGACGGGCTTGTCGGGGCGCTGCTGCGGCTGGGCGTTGGAGACCGGCAGATCGACCGCGACATCGACGGTCGAGAGCGGGGCCGCCACCATGAAGATGATCAGCAACACCAGCACCACGTCGATGAACGGCGTGACGTTGATGTCCGAGACCTCGCCGAGGTCGCCGTCCTGCGGGTCCTTGAGCGAAACGGCCATGGCTCACTCCGCAGGAACGCGCGGCATCGCCGCCGGCTGGGGCGGCACCGCGTGCAGCGCGGCGCGGGCGGGCGGCACGGCGGCGCGGCGGGCGCGCTCGAGATCGCGCGAGAGATGGCGCAGCACCTCGCCGGACGCGTCCGACAGCGTGGCGCGATAGCCGGCGATGGCGCGCGAGAACACGTTGTAGATGATCACGGCCGGAATGGCGGCGACGAGGCCGATCGCGGTGGCGAGCAGCGCTTCGGCGATGCCGGGCGCGACCACGGCAAGATTGGTGGTCTTCGACTGGCTGATGCCGATGAAGGAATTCATGATGCCCCAGACCGTGCCGAACAGGCCGACGAAGGGCGCGGTCGAGCCGATGGTGGCGAGCAGGCCGGTGCCGCGCGCCATGTCGCGGCCGGCGCGGGCTTCGATCCGCGACAGGGCGATCGCTGCGCGCTCCTTGATGCCGTCCTCGCTGAGCTCGGCGGAGCGCTCGCGCTCGGCCTGGGCCGCGCCGACGATCATCGCGACCGGGCCGCGCGCGCGGCCGTGCTTGCCGGCGATGGCGCGGGCGGCTTCGTCGAGATCCCTGGCTTCCTCGAGGTGGCGCACGCCGCGGCGCGAGCGGGTCTTGGCGGCCGCCAGCTCCAGCGACTTGGCGAGCCAGATCGTCCAGGTGACGACCGAGGCGAAGGCGAGGCCGATCATCACCGCCTTCACGACGATGTCGGCCGCCATGAACATGCCCCAGGGCGACAGATCGTGCGGCAGCGGGCCGGGCGCAGGCTGCGGGGCGGGGGCCGTGGCCGCGATCGGCGGATGCGCCGGCATCGGCATCGGGCCATGCGCGCCGGAGGGCGTCTCGACTTGCGCCGCGGCCGGCGCCTGCGGACCCGCCTGTTGCGGGGCCGGGGCCGGGGCCGGGGCCGGGGCCGGGGCCTGCGGTGCGGGCTGTACGGACGGAGCAGGCGTCGCGGCAGGCGCGCTCTGCTCGGCCGGCGCCGGCGTTTGCGCGAGCGTGTCGCTGCCCGGCAGGAGGGCGAGGCTCATGGCGAGCATGGCAGGGCCGATCAGACGCAGCATCGAACGCATTCCGTGGTCTCGAGCGTTTTGGCGTCCCTCTGGCGGGGCGCTCCGGTCTCCGGTGCGGCACGTGGAGGACGGCGGCCGCGATCACGATCATCGGCCCCATCCTGGCGACGGGCGGCCGGGACGATCTGACATGCAGTTACAGGAGCGGAGATAGCTAAGCAAATACAATAGTTTGCATCATTTCTAAACTGCTGCCTCCGTGGCCCGGCTTCGGCGGCCGCTTCGGTGATCTACCGTGCCCCGCGGAACAGCCTCGCACGTCAGACGGCTTGCGGTTCGCGACGAAGCGCGCTAACGCTTCAAATAACGTATACATTAATGAAGGCATCGAAGCCGGTGGATGATCGTGCTGCGCGCGGGGAGGGGGAAGGCGAGGCCAGGCCGGCGCGGTCGGTCGATGCCGTCTATCTGCGGCTGAAGCAGCAGATCCTCGACAACCGCTACGCGCCCGGCGCGCAGGCCCTCGAAAGCGAGATCGCCGCGGCGCTCGGCGCCTCGCGCACGCCGGTCCGCGAGGCCTTCGTCCGGTTGCAGCAGGAGGGGCTGCTCGAGATCGTGCCGCGCCACGGCGTCCGCATCGCGGCGCTGTCGCCCGACGACATGAAGGAGATCTACGAGGTCCTGATGTCGCTGGAGCCGACCGCCGTCGAGTTGCTGGCGGCCAGGCGCCCTTCGGCCGCCGACCTCGCCTGCCTGGTCGAGGCCTGCGACGCCATGGAGGCGGCCCTGGCCGGTCCGGCGCCGGATCTCGCGGCCTGGGCCGCGGCCGACGAGCGCTTCCACATCAACCTGGCGCGGCTGTGCGGCAACCGGCGGCTGGCGGCGATGATCATGACAGTCTGGGACCAGGCGCATCGCGCCCGCATGTTCACCCTGAGCCTGCGCCCGCTGCCGCTGCGCTCCACCGCCGAGCACCGCGCCGTGCTCGACGCCATTCTCGGCGGCGACGGCGAGACCGCGCGCGACCTCTACGTCGCCCATCGCCGGCGCGGGGGCGCCGAACTCACCGCCATCATCGAACGTCACGGGATCCAGCGTCTATGAGCTCGAAGACTTCCAACGCATTCCACATCGCCGCCATGCCGGGCGAGGGCATCGGGCTCGAGGTCATGGAGGCCGCGCAGGCGGTTCTGGAGGCGGTCGAAGCCCGCTTCGGCATCGCGTTCCGCTCGGAGACGATTCCCGGCGGCGCCCATCACTACCGCGAGACCGGCGCCACCCTGCCCAAGGACGGGCTGGCGCGGGCCGGGCAGGCCGACGCGATCCTGTTTGGCGCCATGGGCTGGCCGGACATCCGCTTTCCGGACGGCACCGAGATCGCCCCGCAGCTCGATATCCGCATGCATTACGGGCTCTATGCCGGCGTGCGACCGATCCGCGCCATTCCCGGCGTGCCGACCGCGCTCGCCGATCCGCGCGCGGCCGGGATCGACCTCGTCATCGTGCGCGAATCCACCGAGGGCATGTTCGCCTCGCGCGGCAAGGGCGAGATCATCGACGATCGCGAGGCGCGCGACACCCAGGTCATCACCCGCGACGTCACCGAGAAGCTGACGGCCTTCTCCTGCGGGCTGGCCCGCCGCCGCAAGGCGACCCGCGGCACGCCGGGCCGCGTCACGCTGGTCGACAAGGCCAACGTCTTCCGCTCCTTCGCCTTCATGCGGCAGGTCTTCCACGAGACCGCGGCCAAGCATCCCGACATCGAGGCGCGCCATCACTATGTCGACGCCATGGCGCTCGACCTGGTGCGCCGGCCCTGGGATTTCGACGTGCTGCCGATGGAGAACCTGTTCGGCGACATTCTCTCGGATCTCGGCGCCGGGCTGATCGGCGGCATGGGCTTCGCGCCCTCGGCCGATGTCGGCGACCGCAACGCCATGTTCCAGCCCAGCCACGGCACGGCGCCCGACATTGCCGGCCAGGGCATCGCCAACCCGACCGCGATGATCCTCTCGGCCGCGATGATGCTCGACTGGCTGGGCGAGACCCGCTCCAGCCAGGCCGCGACCGACGCGGCCCTGGCGATCGAGAAGGGCGTCGACAAGGCCTTCGGCGAGCGCGGCCTGCGCAGCCAGGACATCGGCGGCGGGCACGGCACCGTCGAGATCGGCCGCACCGTCGCCGAACTGGTGCGTAGCGGCGCGGCCGACCCGGCCTGAGCGAAACCGGCGCCGCCGCAGGTTCCCCGCGGCGGCGCGCACGCCTATATGCAGGTCGAGGTGCGCCGCACGAGGCGGCGCCGCCAGCTCCCAGCCGCGCCGAGGCCTGCGACCCGCAATGACGATGCCAGCCGCCCGCACCGCCGAGGGCGAGGCCCAGCCGCGTCGCGGTCGCGGTTTGCCTGCGCTCGCGGCCGCGCTGGAATGGGCCGGCGCCGTCGTGCTGGCGCTGCTCTTCGTCCTCGTCATGCTGGCGGTGACGCGTCGCTATCTCTTCGGCGCCGGGCTGGTCTGGTCCGATGAGTTGGCTGTCTGGCTCAATGTGCTGCTGGTGGCGATCGGCATGCCAGTCGCCGTCACAAGCGCCTTGGCCATGCGCTTCGACGTGCTGGTGCGCATCCTGCCCCCTGCCGCCCGCCGGCTGGCCGACACCCTCGCCGACGCCGTCGCGGTGCATGCGACTCTGGTGATCGCGCTCGGCGGCGCGGCCGTCGCCGCGCATGTCGGCGGCGTCTCGACCGTGCTCGGCTTGCCGGAAGGGCTGCGCTTCGGCGCCTTCGCCGCCGGCGGCGCGCTGACGCTCGTCGTCCTGCTCTGGCGCGCGGCGTCGGAGCGCTCGCTCCTCGCCATGCTGGCCGCTGGTCTCGCCGGAACCGGGCTCTATCTGGCGGCGAACAGCGGCGCGGGGTTCGCGGTCGCGACGCCGAGCCTTGTTGCGGCGCTCGTCGCGGCAACGGGCCTGCTGGCTGGCGCGCCGCTGCCCTTCGCCCTGCTCAGCGGTGTCTCGCTTTCCGGCGCCTTCGGCGGCCTCTTGCCGGAGCCGGCCATGGTCCAGACCACGGTCTCTGGCCTGTCGAAATTCCTGTTGCTGGCGATTCCCTTCTTCCTGCTCGCCGGCGAGCTCCTCACCGCGGGCGGGCTCGCCGAGCGGCTGGTGCGCTTCGCGGCGGCGCTGGTCGGGCACTGGCGGGCCGGGTTGGCCCAGACGACGCTGTTCGCCAGCGTGCTGTTCTCCGGCGCCTCGGGCTCCTCGGTCGCCAACGCCGCCTTCGGCGCCAAGGTGATGGGCCCGGCGCTGGTGGCGCGCGGCTATCCGCCGGCCAAGGCCGGGGCGATCGTCGCCGGCGTCTCGATGCTCGACAACATCATCCCGCCCTCGATCGCCTTCCTGATCCTCGCCAGCGCGACCAGCCTGTCGGTGGGCGCATTGCTGGTCGGGGGTATGGTCGCGGGCGCGGTGCTGACGGTCGCGCTCGCCATCGGCATTCACCTGACGGTCCGGGAGACCGCCGCGCCGGCGCCACGCGCCAGCCGCGCCGAGCGGCTCGCCGGCTTCACCGGCGCGCTGCCGGCGATCGGCCTCGGCGTCGTCGTCGTGGTCGGCATCCGCTTCGGCGTCGTCACCGTCACCGAGGCCTCGGCGCTGGCGGTGGCCTATGCCCTCGTCACCTGCCTCGCTTTGCGCGCCCTCGACTGGCGCGGCGTCGCCGCCGCCCTGCGCAAGGCGTCCGGCGAGGCGGCGGCTGTCGGGCTCCTGATCGGCGCCTCGGCGCCCTTCGCCTTCCTGCTCGCGGTCGACCGGGTCTCCGACGCCATGGCCGGGCTGGTCACCGCCTTCGGCGGCGGCCCCTATGCGGTGATGCTGCTCGCCAATCTCGTGCTGCTGGTCGCCGGCCTCTTCCTCGACATCGGCGCGGCGATCCTGCTGCTCGCGCCGCTGCTGCTGCCGGTCGCCATCGCGGCGGGGCTCGATCCCGTCCAGTTCGGCGTGGTGCTGGTGGTGAACCTGATGATCCACGGGCTGACGCCGCCGCTCGGCATCCTGGTCTATGTCGTCTCCGGCATCATGCGCGTGCCGGCTGCGGCGGTGTTCCGGGCCGTGCTGCCGCTGCTGGCGAGCCTGCTCGCGGCGCTGGCGCTGATGTGTCTCATGGTCGCGGCCTGGCCCGCGCTCGCACCCGCCGTCAAGGAGGTCTTCCGATGATGCCGACCCGCCGCCATCTTCTCGCAGGCGCCGTCGCCGCCCCCGCTTTGCTCGCCGCTGGCAGCCTGCGCGCTGCGCCGCGCCCGGTGACGGTCGCTTCGCTCTTCGGTGAGGACAAGCCGGAGACGATGATCTGGCGGCGCATCGCCGAGCGGCTGGCGCAGTCTGCGCCGGGCCGCTTCGACCTGCGCATCGTCGGCAATGCGGCGCTCGGCGGCGAGAAGGAGGTGGCGGAGGGCATGCGGCTTGGCTCGATCCAGGCCTCGCTCTCGACGACCTCGGCCCTGTCCGGCTGGGTGCCGAAGGGCCAGATCCTCGATCTGCCCTTCCTGTTCCGCGACCGGGCGCATCTGCGCGTTGTGCTCGACGGGCCGCTCGGCGAGGAGCTCAAGGCGGCCTATGCGGCGCAGGGCTTCGTCGTGCTCGGCTTCATCAATTACGGCGCGCGCCATCTGCTCGCCAAGGAGGAGATCACCACGCCGGCCGGCATCCGCGGCAAGCGCATCCGCGTGATCCAGAGCCCGTTGCATACGGAACTCTGGGCCGGCTTCGGCGCGCATCCGACGCCGATCCCGATCCCCGAGGCCTATAACGCCCTGAAGACCGGGGTGGTCGACACCATGGACCTGACCAAGTCGGCCTATGTCGGCTTCCGCCTGCACGAGGTGGTGCCGGTGCTGATCGAGACCGGCCATATCTGGGCTTCGGGCGTCGTCCACGTCTCGGCCGCCTTCTGGAAGGGCCTGTCCGAGGCGGACCGGGCCGCGCTGGCGGCTGCCGCCGCCGAGGGGGCGCGCTATTTCGACGAGTTGATCGTCGCCGACGAGGAGGCCTCCATGGCGAAGGCCGTCGCCGAGGGTGCCCGCGTCGTGCCGGCGCAGGACCGGCCGGCCTGGGAGGAGGGCGCCCGCAGGGTCTGGACCGCCTTCGCGCCGAAGCTCGGCGGTATCGCGGCGATCGAGGCGATCGCAGCCGGTCGCTGAGACAGACGCCGGATCACGGCCCGGGCTCGCCCGGCGGGTGGTATCCGTAGCGCGAGGAGCGTGCCAGCCCGTGCTGCGTCTTGTTCCAGCCGAAGGGCCGGCGCAGATATTCGAGCAGCGCCAGCCAGCCGGCGAGCGAGGCGAGCAGCAGGTAGAACGGGATCAGGCAGAGCCAGCGCGCCAGCTCGGGCGCGCCGCGCCGCCTGGCGCCCAGCGCCGGCACCAGAAAGACCACGAGCGTCCCCAGCACCATCAGGCTGAGCGCCACCGCCGCCAGCAGCGCCTCGATCCCGTCCTGCGGCGACAGGAACGAGCCGTCGACCAGCGCGATCGCCGTCGCGACGAGGAAGACCGGATAGCCGAGCGTGCTGACCAGCGTACCCAGCACCAGCACGAAGAAGGCGGCGCTCGCCGAAGGGCCGGCCTCGCCGAGGAAACGGTGCGGCGCGACGAGATGGCTGATCGCGGTCTGCAGATAGCCCTTGAGCCAGCGCACCCGCTGCTTCAGCCAGGCGCGCAGATGCGGCGGCGCCTCCTCCAGCGTCGGGGAGGGCAGGTCGGCGATGCGCCCGCCCTGCCGGACCAGCCTGAAGCCGATATCGGCATCCTCGGTGACGTTCCACGGGTCCCAGCCGCCGATGCGCCGCAGCGCCTCGGTGCGGAAATGGTTTGAGGTGCCGCCGAGCATGATCGGCAGGCCGCAGCGCAGCAGCGCCGGGTTGAGCACGTCGAACAGCCCGGCATATTCCAGCGCGAACAGCCGCGTCAGCGCCCCGTCCGCGGCATTGTCGATCACGAGACGCGCCTGCAGGCAGACGAGGTCGGGCGGGGCGTGCAGGAAGCGGGCGGCCGCCATCCGCAATTGCTGCGGATCCGGCCTGTCCTCCGCGTCGAATATCGTGAACAGGCTGCCGTGCGCCTCGGCCAGCGCAAGGTTGAGGGCACGCGGCTTGGTGCGCGGAATGCCGGCCGGCACGATCATCGCCGTGACGAAGGGCGGGAGTGTGCGCGCCGCGACCGCCGCGCACATGCCGGGATCGGTCTCCTCGATCAGCAGCCGGATATCGAGCTTGGCCGGCGGATAGTCGAGCGCCGCCATGGCCTTAAGGTTCTGGTCGAGCACCGCCTCCTCGCCGAGCAGCGGCACCGCGACCGTGTAGACCGGCAGCCGGGCATCGTCGACGCGCCAGCGATGGCTGCGCCAGAGATCGGGAGCGGGCTTCTCCATCAGCGCCGCGAGGCGCAGCACCACCGCGCCGAGGAAGAGAGGACCGAGCGTCAGTGCCAGGCCGAAGAGCGCGCCGAGCGGAAACAGGGTGGCGAGGAAGGCGGCCGGGCCGGTGAGCCCGATGGCGACCAGCTTCTGCCAGGGCGTCGAGCCGTCGCGGGCGCTGACCCGGGCGAGGCCGTCGGCGTCGAGCCAGGCGGCGCGCTCGGCAATCGTCCGGGCGTTGGTCCGCCGCAGCGCGGCCGCGAGCGCCGCCGGTGGGACGACGACCACATCCGCGCGGCCGCGTGCGATCGAGGCGATGAAGCGTCGCAGCACCGGGCCGGGCGGCGGTGCGCAGGCGAAGCGGATGCCCGGCTCCGTCGCCGCGGTCGGCACGACGCCCTGGCGCAGCGAAGCATCGACGTCCGCGCCAGGAGACAGGGGCGGCGGCACGCCCGAGAAGCGCAGATGCAGGCTGTCGGCCAGGGCACGGTAGAATGTCGGCTCGTCGACCAGCCCGGTGGCGAGCACCTGCTGCGCGGGCCAGACGCCGAGCCGGCTCGCGACGGTTGCGGCCTCGCTCAGCAGGGCGGGTGCGATCCCGTATGCGGCGAGGAAGGCGATATCGACCGGCAGGCCGAAACCGCCCCTGCCGTCGCCGGCCGAGCGAGCCCCCATGACCGGGTCGCCTGTGACCGCGTCCCCCATCGCGCCCCCATCCCCGGGGCATGCTGGCGCGCGAAACCGGGCGAGTCGACCCGACCGGCCTCGGAAAAAGGTATCAGCTCCGTAGGTCGACCCGGCCGTCCTCGTGATGGCGGCATTGCGAATGGTCGGCCAGCGCCTCGATGATCGCGCAGTCGCAGACCTCGACGCCGCCGGAGCAGGTCGCGGCGATCCGCTCCAGCTCCTGCTCCAGCGAGCGCAGCCGGGCGATCTTGTGCCGCACCTCCGCGAGATGTGCGGTGGCGATCACATGCGCATCGTCGCAGGGCGTCGCGGGATTGTCGGAGAGCGTCAGCAGCGCCCGGATGCTCTCGACCGCGAAGCCGAGATCGCGGGCATGCCGGATGAAGGCCAGCCGCTCGACATGGCGGCGGCCATAGCGCCGCTGGTTGCCCTCGGTGCGCTCGGGCGGCGGCAGCAGGCCGACCTGCTCGTAATAGCGGATGGTCTCGACCTTCACCGCAGTGTGCTTCGCCAGCTGGCCGATCGGCATCACGGTGTCGAGCCTGGGACGGGGAGTCATGTCGCCTCTTGAAGCTGTAGTCGCTAGAGGATTTAGATGGGCTTCGCGGCGCGCCGGTCAAGTCCCTCTGCGCCGGCACGACCACGAAGCGAGGTGCGGTCCGATGACCGGAATGGAGATGGCCAGCTACCTGATGGTGGTGGTCTATGTGATCAGTTTCCTCGCCATGTCGGCGATCCTGGCGCGCGAGGCGGGGCGGCCGGTCTGGCTGTTCGATCGGGGCGGCGGGGCGCAGGCCGTGCCGGCGCTGCTGTTCCGCGTCGCCTTCGCCGGGGCGGTGCTCTGGCCGCTCTGGCTCGCGGTCGCCGGCAATCCTATGCCGGGCGATCCGCTGACGCGCCGGCTCGACGGTCCTTGGCTCGACGTGCTCGGCCATCTCCTGGTGGTGGTCGGCGCCTGCCTCGCCATCCTGGCCCAGCGCTTCATGGGCACCTCCTGGCGCATCGGCGCGGCCGAGGGCGAGCAGGGCGCGCTGGTCGATGGCGGCCCGTTCGCGATCTCGCGCAACCCGGTCTTCGTCGGGCAGGCCCTGGTCTTCATCGGGCTCTTCCTGGTGCTGCCCGGGCTGGTGCAGGGCCTGCTGACGCTGATCCTGCTCGTGGCGATCCGCCTGCAGGTCGGCATCGAGGAGCGCGTTTTGGCGATAAGCCTCGGCGCGCCCTATCGCGCCTATATGGACCGCGTGCCGCGCTGGATCGGCCGCCCGCGCCGTGGCGCCTGACGGAGTGCCTGCGATCGGCCGCTCACGCAAACGTCACTTGAACCTGAACCGCCTCCCGGTTGCACGGTGCCTCCCGTTCACACCCTGTTAGCGTCACCGCACGATAGTTTCTTCATGTCAGTATCCTTCGCCTTCCGACGTGTCCGGCGCCTTGCCCTGGCAGGGCTGGCGGCGCTCGCTTTGTCCTCCTGCGTGGTCGGGGAGGGCGACGACCGCCATCTCCAGCCGATCCCGGCGGCGCTGCAGTCGCTGATGTCGGGCAAGGGCATGACCCAGGCCGACCCGATCCTGGTGCGCATCTTCAAGAAGGAGAGCGAGCTCGAGGTCTGGAAGCGCGATCGCAGCGGGCGCTATGCGCTGCTCAAGACCTATCCGATGTGTCGCTGGTCGGGGCAGCTCGGTCCCAAGACCCGCGAGGGCGATCGCCAGGCGCCGGAGGGCTTCTACACCGTCACCGCGGACCTGATGAATCCGCGCTCGCAGTTCCATCTCTCCTATAATCTCGGCTATCCGAACCCGCTCGAGCGCTCGCAGGGCTTCACCGGCTCGGCGTTGATGGTGCACGGGGCCTGCACCTCGGCCGGCTGCTACGCCATGACCGATGATGGCGTCGGCGAACTCTACGCGCTGGCCCGCGAGGCCTTCAGCGGCGGCCAGCGCGACTTCCAGGTCCAGGCCTTCCCCTTCCGCATGACGGCGCGGAACATGGCGGCCTATCGCGCCAGCCCGCATATCGGCTTCTGGCGCAACCTCAAGGAAGGCTACGACCATTTCGAGGCGACGCGCCGCCCGCCGCGCATCGCCTATTGCGGCCGCCGCTACGTCTTCGATCCTGCAGACGGCTCCGGCCCCTTCGTCGCCGGCGCGCCCTGTCCGGCCTATGAGGTCGAGGCCGCCAGCCGCGATCTCGTCGCCGCGCTGCGCAGTCGCGAGGAGGCCCGCATCGGCGAGCTCGTCGCCGCCGGCACGCCTGCGCTGAGTTACACCTATCGCGACGGCGGCATGCATGAGAGCTTCCGGCGCCTGCTCCGGCAGGTCGGCCCGGAGCGGATGCAGCAGCTGGTGAGCGCCAAGGTCGCCATCAGCAATCCGGAGGCCGCGCTGGCCGATCCCTATGCGGCCGGCGCCTCCGACGCCGCGCAATACACCGGCTCGCTCGGCGCCGCGCAATGAGCATCCTGCGCTGGATCCGCCGCGCCGCCTGGCTGGCGGTCGCGGTGCTCGTCTTCGTCACGGCGGCGGTGCTGCTCGGCTGGTGGCGGGTCGACGGCCCCGGTGCGCCGCGCCCGCAAAGCGCCACGACCGGCGCGCCGATCGATGTCGGCGGCCCCTTCGCGCTTGTCGACACCGCCGGCAAGCCGGTGATCGACGCGGACTTCCGCGGCCGGCCGATGCTGGTCTTCTTCGGCTTCACCCATTGCCCCGAGGTCTGCCCGACGACGCTGCTGGAAATGACCGGCTGGCTGAAGGCGCTCGGGCCGGAGGCCGACCGGCTGCAGCCGCTCTTCGTCACGGTCGATCCCGCGCGCGACACCCCGGCGCAGATGGCGCTCTACCTGCAATCCTTCGATCCGCGCATCCGGGGCCTGTCGGGTACGCAGGAGCAGGTCGATGCGACGGTGAAGGCCTACAAGGCCTATGCCAAGCGCATTCCTAACGGCGACGACTACACCATGGACCACACCGCCTCGGTCTACGTCATGGACGCGGCCGGACGCTTCCGCACGCTGATCGACTATCACGAGGACGCCGCGACCGCGCTCGCCAAGATCCGCCTCGTCCTGAAATAGCGGGACACGGTGCCGCGCGGCGCGTCGCAGGCGTTCCGGCGCGGCGCGAAGCGGGCTACACTGCGCGTCATGCCGTCGCTCAGCCTGCGCATCGATCTCGATCCCGAAGCCCGTATCGGGCCGGGCAAGATCGAACTCATCGAAAAGATCGCCGCCCTCGGCTCGATCTCGGCCGCAGGGCGGGCGATGGGCATGTCCTATCGCCGCGCCTGGGAGCTGGTCGAGGAGCTGAACGGCATCTTCGGCAAGCCGGTGGTGGAGCGCCAGGTCGGCGGCAGCGGCGGCGGCGGCGCCACCCTGACCGCGATGGGCCAGGCGCTGATCGCGCATTACCGCGCGATCGAGCAGGCGGCCGCCGAGGCGGCGCGCGAGCATCTCGCCGCGTTGCAGGTCGAGATCGACCGTCCGGCCGGGCCTGACGGCGAGGCGTCGTCCTAGTCTTTCGCTGTCAGCGCTCGTCTGCGGCGAGAAGCCCGAGCAGGCGCTCGGCCAGCGCGGTGCCGCGCCTGCGGATGTCCGGCATCGCGGTGATCTCCCAGTGCCGGCCGCGCGTCGGCGGGCCGAGTGCGAAGAGCCGGTCCGCTGCCGGGCCGCTTACGCGGTCTGCGTCGTCCGTCGCGAAGGAGAGCCCGAGCGGGTCGACGCCGGCGAGCCCGCTATCGCGCAGCGCCCGGGCCAGGCGCGCGCCCGAATCCGGATCGGTGCGCGGGCCGCGGCAGTCGATCACCCGGTCGAAACGCTCGCAGGTGATCTCGGCCGTTCCGGGCGCCGACCAGGCCACGTCGACATGATCGGGAGCTGGGGTGATCTCGGCGATGCGCCCGCGCCTGATCTCCAGCCGGCCCGCCTCGCGCAGTCCGGCAATGCGCTCGGCGACCTGCGGCGGCAGGCGGTGGCGGTGCACGTCCCACCACGGGCGCAGATGCCGCAGGAATCGCCGGCGCTGCGCCTCGCTCAGCTCGTGCCAGAGCTCGGCGTTGTGGGCGCGCGTCGCATGCATCAGGCCGGACCAGCTCTCGCCGCCCCTGACCATGCGCCGGAAGGCTTTGAGGCGCGCGGAGAGTTCGCCGCGCGTGAAGGCCTCGGGCATGTCGTGATGGGCGCCGGCCGGCGGCAGGGCAGGATGGCTGCGCGGCAATAGCCCGCGTCGCGACATCGCGACGATGCGGCCGCGATGTCCGCGCGCGTCGAGCGTCGTCGCCAGATCGGCCATGGTCAGCCCGGTCCCGATGATCAGCAGCCGCTCGTCCGGCGCCAGCCCGGCCAGCGCGTCCGGCGACCAGGGATCGCCGTGGAAGGCGCCGTCGCGGCCCGAAGGCGGGGCATGGCCTGTGGCGAGCACCGCCAGGCGGCAGCGCAGCGTGCCGCCATCGGCGAGAGCGAGCGTCAGCCCGCCTGTCGACCGGGCGATGTCGATCACCTCGCCTTGCAGCAGCGTGAGCATGCCGGGCCGGGCCTGCGCATCCGCCGCGAGCTGCTCGGCGAGATAGTCGCCATAGAGCCGGCGCGGCACGAAGGCATGGGCCGCATAGGGCTTGCCGTCATCGTCGGCGCGGCCGGCCAGCCAGCGCGCGAAGTGATCCGGCTGGTCGCTATGCAGGGTCACGTCGCCGGGGCGGGTGTTGAGCAGGTTGTCGCCATTGCTCTGGGCATAGGCGATGCCGCGTCCGGGGGAGGGGCCGCGCTCGATCAGGGCGATGCGCAGGCCGGGTGTGGCGCGCCGCAGGAGCTGGATGCTCAGCAAGGTGCCGCTGGCGCCGCCGCCGATCACGGCGATATCGTGGATGCTGTTCGTCACGCGGCCGGACAATAGGGAGCGCGGCCGCCGCTGGAAAGGTGCCGGACGCCGAATTTCGTTGCATCTGCGTCGAACCGGTCGCGATGGCGCGGAGCGCGCCGGTCGGCTAGATCTCGACGGGCAGGAGGGTTTCGCCAGTGGAACGGATCACCATTTCGATCGATGCGGACCTGCTCGCCTTCGTCGACGAGGCCTGCGCGGCGCGGGGCTACGGCAGCCGTTCGGAAGCGATCCGCGACATGCTGCGCGAGGCGGCGAACGCCGAGACCGCCGCGGCGGAGCAGGCGCCCTGCGTCGCGACGCTGAGCTATGTCTACGACCACGAGACCCGCGATCTGGCGCGGCGGCTGGCCGACCGCCAGCACGACCATCACGACCTCTCGGTCGCGACCCTGCATGTCCATCTCGACCGGCACGAATGTCTCGAGGTATCGGTGCTGCGCGGGCCGAGCGGCGCGGTCCGGCGTTTCGCCGACGGCGTTGTCAGCCAGCGCGGCGTGCGCCACGGCCATCTCCACCTCCTGCCGGATACAGAGCCGGCCGCTCCGCACAACAACAGCCATCGCCACGATTGAGCACGCGGCGGGCAGTGGCTGCCCATCATTTCGGCGATACAGCCGAGTCCGACCGGAGTATGAGTTTTGTAGTAAAACTTCATACTCCGGGACTCGGCCATGTCCGCTCGCCGCCGTTTCGCCGTGCTCGCGGCCTGCCTCCTGCCCCTGTTCGGGGGCGTGCCCGCTTCGGCCGAGACGCCGACCCTGCGCGTCGCCGAGATGTGGGAGACGCCGACGCTCGACCCGCTGCGGGACGCGACGCTGATCAAGGAAAAGGCGATGGTCACCGAGACGCTGGTGACCGGCCTGCCGGATTTCACCATCGCGCCGGGGCTGGCGCTGTCCTGGCGGCGCGAGGGCGAGACGCTCTGGCGCTTCGCCCTGCGGCCGGGCGTGCGCTTCCATGACGGCTCGCCGCTGACGGCGCAGGCCGTGGTGGCCAGTCTCGAGCACGGGCTGAGCAACAGCCCGAGCATCCGTCACCATACGCGCATCGCCTCCGTCGCCGTGGCGGGCGAGGGCGAGGTCGCGATCACCACCGTCGAGCCGTTTCCGGCGCTGCCGGCGGCACTCGTCCATGCCGCCGCCGGCATCGTCGCCATGTCCTCGCCGCGCGCGCCGGACGGCACGATCGACCGGCCGATCGGCACCGGGCCCTATCGCGTCGCGGACTGGGACCCGGCCGGGCAGCGCCTGACGGTGACGCGGTTCGAAGACTATTGGGGCGAGGCGCCGGCCATCGCCGCGATCAGCTTCCGCAGCATTCCCGACCCGGCGACGCGCGCGCTGGAGCTGCGCAAGGGCGGCGTCGATTTCGCCGCCGACGTGCCCTATGGCGATCTCGACGCCCTCGCCGCCAAGGGCTTCACGGTCTCGCGCAACGTCACCGCGCGCAACTACATGCTGAGCTTCGGCAGCCTGAAGGAGACGCCCTTCGCCGATCCGCGTGTGCGCAAGGCGTTGTCGCTGGCGATCGATCGCGACGAGATCGCCCGTTATGTGCTGTTCGGCATGGGCCGGGCCGGCATCGCACCCTTCCCGGATACGATGGCTTTCGCCGATCCCGCCATCGCCGTGCCCCAGGCCGATCCGGCGGCGGCGCGCGTGCTGCTCGCCGGGGCCGGCTACGCGCCGGGCGCCGACGGCGTGATGGCGCGCGAGGGCCGGCCGCTCGCCTTCACGCTCTACACCTATGCCCAGCGCCCCGGTCTCGTGCCGATGGCGGGCGCCATCCAGGCGCAGCTGCGCCGGATCGGCGTCGCGGTCACGATCAGGGTCGCCGCCTATGAGGCGATCGCCCGCGAGATGAAGCCGGGCGACGCCCGCCTCGCTGCGCTCGCCACCGCCGCCTATCCCGACCCGGACGTCTTCCTGCGCCAGACCTATCATTCGCAGGGCACCACCAACAGCTGGGGCTATGCCGATGCGCGGGTCGACGCCGCGCTGGCCGACGCCCTGACGGCGCCGGACGAGGCGGCGCGGCTTCAGGCCTATCGCCTCGTCCAGCGCATCGTCGCCGACGACGAGCCCTGCCTCGTCATCGCCCATTACGGCGTCAACGTCGCCATGCGTCCCGGGATCGAGAACTATCGCTTCAACCCGATCGCGCACGACTACATGCTCGACCCGCAGATGCGGCTTTCGCCAGCGCCGGCCGGGCGATGACGCCCTATCTGCTGCGCCGCTGCCTGCTGGCGGGGGCGACCGTCGTCGCCGCGACCTTCCTGACCTTCCTGCTGCTGCGCCTCGCTCCCGGCGAGCCGGCGCAGACCATTCTCGCGCGTATCTTCCTGCGCGATCTCACCGCCACCGTCTCGGCCGGCGACGCCGCCGCGCTGGCGGAACGCTACGGCCTATCGGCGCCGCTGCTCGTGCAGTACGGGCGCTGGCTCGCCGCGGCGCTGGGCGGCGATCTCGGCGTCTCGATCCGCTCCGGCCGCCCGGTCCTGACCGAGCTCGGCTGGCGCCTGCCGGTGACGCTGCTGCTGGCGCTGCTCGCCATGGCGCTGGCGCTCGTGCTGACGCTGGCGCTGGTGACGGCGCGCCGGATGCTGCGCCGGCCACTGGCCGATCGCGGCTTCGCGCTGATCGTCACGGCCTGCGTCTCGCTACCGGGTTTCGTGCTCGGTCTCGTGATGATCCTGGTCTTCTCGCTCTCGCTCGACTGGCTCCCGGTCAGCGGCACCGGCGGCTGGTCGCATTGGGTGCTGCCGGTCATCGTGCTGGCGCTCGGCCAGCTCGGCTTCACCGCGGTGCTGCTCGACGACGCGCTGGAGGAGGCGCTGGCCGCCGCGCATATCGTCAGCGCAAGGGCGCGTGGCCTGAGCGAGCGCTGCCTGCTGCTGGTCCATGCCCTCCCGAACGCGCTGGTGCCGCTGGTGCCCTATCTCGCCCTGCAATTCGCCTTCCTCGTCGGCGGCGTCGTGGTGGTCGAGCGGCTTTTCGCGCTGCCGGGCCTCGGCAGCTATCTCGCCGAGGCGCTGGACGCGCGCGACGGTCCGGCCTTCCTCGGCGCCGTCGCCGTGGTGGCGCTCGCCGTCGCACTGGCAAACCTCGCCGCGGACCTGCTCGTCGCGGCGCTCGATCCGCGCATCAGGCTGGCCCGGAGCGAGGCGTGAGCAGCCGGCGCGCGGGCATCGCCGGCACGGTGGCGCTGGCGCTCGTCCTGCTGCTGCCGATCGCTTGGGGGCTGACGTTCGATCCGGTCGAGGGCGCGCTGCGCGACAGCCTGCGTCCGCCGGGCTTCGCCTTCCCGCTCGGCACGGACCATCTCGGCCGCGATGTGCTCGCCCGGATCGCCCATGGCTTCCTGCTCGATATCGGGCTGTCGCTCTTGGTAGTGGCGCTGTCCTTCGGCGTCGGAACGGCGCTCGGCATGGTCGCGGCGGAGGTGGCCGGCGGGCTCGACCGCGCACTCTCGCTGCTCATGGACGTGACCAGCGCGCTGCCGCAGATCGTCGTTGCCCTGATCCTCGCCGTGCATTTCGGTGGGGGTGCCGGCACGCTGGTGATCGCGCTCGCCGCCACGGGCTGGGTGAAATATGCCCGCATCGCCCGGGCGGCGACGTTCTCGCTGCGCGAGCGGGAATTCGTCATGGCGGCGCGGGTCGCCGGCAGCGGGCGCCTCGCCCTGCTGCGGCGCCATGTCCTGCCGCATCTGCTGCCGCTGTTCGGCGGGCTGCTGGCGCTCCAGCTCGGCCATACCGTGCTGAACATCGCGGCGCTCGGCTTTCTCGGCGTCGGTATCCAGCCGCCGGCGCCGGAATGGGGCGCGATGATCGCCGAGGCCCGGCCCTATCTCGCCCGGGCGCCATGGCTCGCCATCGCGCCCGGGGTCTTCCTGTTCGCCCTGACCGCGCTCGCGCTCTCGCTGGCGCGCGCGCTCGGGCGCCGCCGCCAGGCCATGGGCCTGACGGCGTGGTGAGGCCGTTCAGTCGATTCCGGCTTCGGCCAGGAACTCGCTCGCCACCGTCGCGACCGGCACCTTGTCGACATCGACGCGGGCGTTGAGTTGGCGCAGCACCTCGTCCGAGAGCTTGGCCGAAAGCGCGTTGAGCGGCGCCTCGAGCGTCGGATTGGCCTTCAGCGTCTCGGTGCGCACCACCGGGGCGGCGGCGTAGTTCGGGAAGAACTCCTTGTCGTCCTTCAGCACCTTGAAGTCGAAGGCCTTGATGCGGCCGTCCGTGGCGAAGACCAGGCCGATATCGACACGCCCGTCGCGCAGCGCCTGATAGGTCAGGCCGGCATCCATCGAGCGGATATTGGCGCGGCTGGTCTTGAAGTCGTAGGTGGTCTGCAGGCCCGGCAGCCCGTCGGGACGGCCGGAGAACTCGGCGTCGATCGCGATGGTCAGCTTCTTGCCGTTGCGGAAGGCGGCGGCGAGGTCGGAGAGCGAGTCGAGTCCGTCGGTCGCGTCGTGCTTCTTGCGCACGGCGAGCGCATAGGTGTTGTTGACCGCCGACGGCGTCAGCCAGGTCAGGCCGATCTTGGCGTCGAGCTCCTTGACCCGGTCATAGGTCTCCTTCGAGCCCATGCGGTCCTTGATCTTGTTGTAGGTCACCAGCGAGGTGCCGGTGTACTCCCAGTAGACGTCGACCTGGCCGTTGACCTGCGCGTCGCGCACGACCTGCGAGCCGAGCCCGTCGCGCTTGTCGACCTGGAAGCCCTTCTTCTTGAGGAGCTGGCTGGTGATCTCCGCCAGCAGCAACTGCTCGGTGAAGTTCTTGCCGCCGACGACGAGGGGCTTGGCCATGGCGGGCACGGTCCATGCGGCCGCGAGCGCGGCGACGGCGAGAAGCCTGGTGGGAAGCTTCATGGCTGGTCTCCTTCGATGGTGGGGAAAGCGGGTGCGGGCGAGCGTCAACGCTGCGGGTTGACGCCGCGCGGAATGGTCCAGAACTGCAGCTGGGCCACGATGAAGTCGATGAAGACCGCGAGCAGCGCCGTCGGGATGGCGCCCGCCAGCATCGTATCGAACTCGTTGAGCGCGATGCCGGTGAAAATCAGCTCGCCGAGGCCGCCGCCGCCGATCAGGAAGGCCAGCGGCACGGTTCCGACATTGATCGCCAGCGCGGTGCGGATGCCGGTGTAGATCACGAAGAGCGCATTCGGCAGCTCGACCCGGAACAGGGTCTGCAGCGGCGACATGCCCATGCCGCGTGCCGCCTCGCGCAGGGCCGGCGGCACGTCGCGCAGGCCGGCCATGGTGTTGGTGACGATCGGCAGCAGCGAGGCGAGGAAGAGCGCGAAGATCGCCGGGCTGTCGCCGATGCCGAGCAGGCTCATCGCCAGAGCGAGCACCGCCAGCGTCGGGATCGTCGCGCCGATGTTCAGGACCTGGAGGGCGATGTCGCCGATGCGCCGGAAGCGCGGCCGCGTCAGCAGCACGCCGATCGGCACGCCGGCCGCGATCGCGGCGCCGCCCGAGATCGCCACCAGCTCGATATGCTGCGTGCCGAGAAAGGCGATGTCGTCCCAGCGTTCGACCAGCGCCGGCAGCAGCCCGCCGGCCCAGGCCCAGGCGCCCAGCGCGAACACCGCCAGATAGGCCAGGTTGCGGCGCAGCCCGGCCAGCATCTCCGGCAGCGCGGCCTCAGCCTTCACGATAGGTCTCGGACAGCATGCGCGTGATCCCGCGCAGCGTCACATAGCCGACGAACATGCCGTCGCCGTCGACGCAGGCGAGCCAGGACACGTCGTGGCGGAACATGGTCGAGACCGCCGTGCGCAGATCCTCGTGCGGCTGGATCGTGGTCGGCAGGCTCTCATGGTTCTCGGCGACCGAGCCGCTGGCGCCGCGCGCCGCCTGCAGGGTGACGTAGCCGCGGGCCCGGCCGCGCGGGCCGACCAGCACGATCGCCTGGTGGCCATGGGCCTCCATCGTCTTGGCGGCGTCCTGCAGGCTGTCGGCGGCGCGCACCCGCGGCGGCTCCTCCATCATGGCGTCGCGCACCGTCAGCAATTGCAGGCGCTTCAGCGTGCGGTCGCCGCCGACGAAATCGGAGACGAAGTTGTTGGCCGGGTGGGCAAGGATGGTGTCGGGCGTGTCGTACTGGACCAGCTTGCCGTCGCGGAAGATCGCGATCCGGTCAGCCATCTTCACCGCCTCGTCGATGTCGTGGCTGACGAAGAGGATGGTCTTGCGGATCTTCGCCTGCATCTTCAGGAACTCGTCCTGGATGATGACGCGGTTGATCGGGTCGATGGCGCCGAAGGGTTCGTCCATCAGCAGCACCGGCGGGTCGGCCGCGATGGCGCGCAGTACGCCGATGCGCTGCTGCTGGCCGCCCGAGAGTTCCTTCGGATAGCGGTGCAGGAAGGCGCCGGGATCAAGCGCCACCATGTCGAGCAGCTCGGCCGCGCGGGCCCGCGATTTGCGCCGGTCCCAGCCGAGCAGGTCGGGCACGATGCAGATATTGTCCTCGACCGTCTTGTTCGGGAACAGGCCGATCTGCTGGATGACGTAGCCGATGCTGCGGCGCAGCTGCACCACGTCGGTCTCGGCGGTGTTGCGCCCGTCGATGAAGATCTCGCCCGAGCTCGGCTCGATCAGCCGGTTGACCATCTTCATGGTCGTGGTCTTGCCGCAGCCGGAGGGGCCGAGCAGCACGCAGATCTCGCCCTCCGGCACCTGCAGCGACACGCGGTCGACGGCGGGCGTGGTGGTGTTGGCGAAGGTCTTGCTGACGTGGTCCAGTCTGATCATCGTGTCCTCAGGCCCGGAGAGGTGAGCCGCTTCTGCAGCCCCAGCAGGGCGAGGTCGGCGACGACGGCAAGGATGCTGACCGCGAGCGCGCCGGTGACGAGCTGGCGCGGATCGGTCTGGCTGATGCCGCGGGCGATGAAGGCGCCGAGCCCGCCGGCGCCGATATAGGTGGCGATGGCCGTGACCCCGATGTTCATGACCACGGCGACGCGGACGCCCGCCATGATCACCGGCAGCGCGATCGGCAGCTCGACCTCGCGCAGCCGCTGGCCGCGGGTCAGCCCCATGCCGCGCGCAGCTTCGCGCAGGGCCGGATCAAGATTGCTGATCGCGGCGTATGTATTCCGGATGATCGGCAGCTGTGAGTACAGTAATATCGCGATCACCGCCGGCACGTAGCCGATGCCGTGACCGACCAGCGAGAGCAGCGGGATCATCATGCCGAACAGCGCGATCGACGGGATCGTCAGCATGATCGACGCGGCATAGAGCACCGTGTCCGCCACCCGCCGGTTCTGGCTGATCGCCACGCCGATGGGCACGCCGGTCACGATCGCCAGCGCCACGGCGACGCCGACGATGGCAATGTGCTCACCTGTCCGGGACGCGACCAGGCCCCAGTTGCTTAATATGTAATTCAGAATGTCCATTGTGTCGGGGTGGCTTTTAAAGCAGCATGTCCGACTGTGGCAACCCTGTGTCGGGATTTTTTTGATAATAAATGATAATCTACAGGTCTTCTTAAGGCGATCTACCTGATAAGATTATCTGCATATTTATTATGTATATGGAAAATATATGCCGTTATATGCTTTTGTTTTCGGAGAGGTTAGGTCGGATTTGTTCTCCGATCTGACCTTGGAGCTTTGGATGTCGCGCGGGGGCTGGTTCGGCAATCGCGCGGTGCTGTCATGAGGCGAGGAAGAGGCGATGTGCGGGTTCGTGTGCCTGTGGGATATCGAGGACGAGAACGAGGCGCTGATCGGCACGATGCTGGCGCGGCTCGGGCACCGCGGGCCCGATGCGCGGCGGGTCGCGCGGCTCGACGGCGCACCCGTCGCCATGGGGCATTGCCGGCTCTCGATCATCGGTCCGGAGGACGGCGACCAGCCGATCCGGATCGGCCGCCAATTGCTTGTGGCCAATGGAGAAATCTACAACCATGCCGACCTGCGTGCCATCCTCGGCGATGGTGACTTCGGCACGGCGAGCGACAGCGAAACTATTCTTCATCTCTACAGCCGCGGCGCGCCCCGCTGGGTCAGCCGGCTCGACGGCATGTTCGCTTTCGTGCTGGCGACGCCGGAGCGGATCGTGGCGGCTCGCGACCCGCTTGGGATCAAGCCGCTCTACATGGCTAGGCGCGGCCGCGGGCTGGCCTTCGCCTCGGAGCTGAAGGCCTTCGACGGGCTCGGCTTCACCGAGGTGCGGGCGATTCCGCCCGGGACGCTGTTCGACAGCCGCGACGGCCTGCGCCACTGGTACAGGCTGCCCTCGGGCCGCGCCGCGGCCGAGCCCGGGCTCGATGTCGAGGGGCTGGCGCGCGAACTGCGGCTGGCGCTCGAGGAGGCGGTGGCCAAGTGGATGGTCGCCGATGTCGAGGTCGGCTCCTTCCTGTCCGGCGGGCTCGACAGCTCGGTGATCGCCGCGATCGCCCAGAAGGTCCGGTCGGGTGCCGGCCTGTCGCCGCTGCGGACCTTCGCGGTCGGCACGCCCGGCTCGCCCGATCTCGTCGCTGCCCGCCGTGTCGCGGCCCATATCGGCGCGCGCCACAGCGAGATGACCTTCTCGGCGCAGGACGTCGCGGACAGCCTGCCGCAGGTCATCCGTCATCTCGAGAGCGCCGACGTCGATCTGGTGCGCAGTGCGGTGCCGACGCTCTTCGCCGCGCGCCTTGCCCGCCGCGACGTCAAGGCGGTGCTGACCGGGGAGGGGGCCGACGAGCTCTTCGCCGGCTACGCCTATCACCACGCCTATGCCGACGATCCGCGCGCGCTCGCCGACGAGCTGACGCGCAGCCTCGGCACCATGCACAACATCAACCTGCAGCGGGTCGACCGCATGACCATGGCGGAATCGCTGGAGGCGCGCACGCCCTTCCTCGACGCCGACTTCATCGCCTTCGCCCAGTCGATCCCCGCGGCGCTGAAGCTGCGCCGGACCGATCCCGAGGCGGCGGAGGCCACGGGCGCGACCACCGAGAAATGGCTGCTCCGCAAGGCCTGCGCCGATCTGCTGCCGGCCGATCTGGTCTGGCGCCGCAAGGCGCAGTTCGACGAGGGTTCGGGCACGGTGGCCGCGTTGGAGGGCGCGCTGCGCTTGCTCGCCGGGACGGATGACGAGGTCGGGCGCGAGGCCGAGGCGGCGCTCTATCGCGCCATGCTGGAGCGCAGCTTCGCGGAGCCGGCGATGATCCTGCGCAATGCCGGAGCCTGGGCGTCCGACCGCGTCGCCGCCTGAGCGGGCTTCTGCGCCGGCGCGCGATCGGCTAAAAGCGCGCGCCGCCGACCAGGAGCCGCCGCCATGTCCAGGACCGTCCTTCTGCTGGCCCGCTCCGCCATCGCGGCGCCGCCGCTGCGCGAGATGGAGCGGCTGCGGGCGCTCGTCGCGGCGCTGCCCGGCGTCGCCCGGGCCGAGATCGCCTTTTCGGAACAGGGCACGCCGGCACTGCGGCACGCGCTCGATGCGCTCGTGACTGCGGGCGTCGCAGAGCTGACCATCCTGCCGTTGATGCCGCCGCAGGAGGCCGCCTTCCAGGCCTGGCTGACCCGCACGCTGGCGCGCTGGCGAGCCAAGGACTCCCGGCCCTGGCCGCGCATCCTGCTCTCGCGGCTGCTGCCCGACGACGCCACGGCGGGCGCCCTGCTGGCGGATGCGCTCGCCGCGCCCGGCCAGCCGCTGCCCGAGGCGGCGAAGACCGCGCCGGAAGGCTCGCTCGTGCCGGCGCATCGCAGCCGCGTGCTGGTCTGCATGGGCGGGCCCTGCCTCGCCGCGGGGGCTGAAGTGGTCTGGGGCCATCTGCGCAACGAGCAGGAGCGTCTGTCGCTGCGCACGGCTGGCGAGGGCTGCATGAGCGCCAAGACCAGTTGCCTCGGCCCCTGCAATCTCGCTCCGGTGCTCCAGCTCTGGCCGGAGGGCACCTATTACGGCGGCGTCGACGAGGCCGGGCTCGACCGTATCGTGGCGGAGCATGTGCTTGGCGGCACGCCGGTCGAAGAGCTCGCCTATGCGCCGGGCGGGCGCAAGCAGAGCCTGCGGCCGCGCTGACGCCGCGAGCCTTCGGGCGCTTGACGCCCTGATTTCGCCATATAGGTTACCGCTGTCGAGGTCTCCGGAGAGGATCCGGAGCTAAGAGGGAATCCGGTGAGGCGCCGCGCGGTGCCGAAGCCGGAGCTGCCCCCGCAACTGTAAGCGGTGAGCTGTCCGCCCCTGACGTCACTGGCGCTCGTGCCGGGAAGACGGACGGACAGCAGCGACCCGCGAGCCAGGAGACCTGCCCCGACGCCATGATGATGTCGCGCTGGCGGGGTGTCCGGCGGGTCGTGAGGGCGTACGGGCTGCGAAGCTGGCCCGTTTCTGTCTCCGAGCGCCCGCGAAAGCTCCGTCTGCAGCAGCGAGGGGCTGACGCGATGAGCAAGCGGTTTCCGCGCCGTTCAGGCCGGACGAGGCGCAGGCCTGCATCCCGTTGGGGATCGCAGCAAGTGTGCGTCTATAAATGAATTGCAATGATATAACATTTCATTCATGGGCTCGATCATGACCGCCCATGCCTCTTCCCTGGTGCCCGCGCGCACCATGACCGACCCAGACGGCCCGCTCGATCCGCTGGCGCTCTATGCCAGCGCGATCGACACCTCCGACTATATCGCGCGCGTCGTGCCGCCGATCCGCGCTCTGGTGCCGGCGATCGGCGACCTCGTCGACATCGGCGCCGGCGGCGGCCAACTCGGCGATGCCCTGGCGCCGGCGGGCGCGCGCTGGACCGCAATCGAGCCTTCGCCGACCATGCGGGCGCGGCTCGGGGCCTTGTCGCGCCCGCCTACTATGATCCCTCATGGCTGGGACGACCCGGCGGTCTCCTGCCCGCCGGGCGACACCGTGCTGGCCGCGACCATGCCGGGTTACCTGACCGATCCGGCGCGCTTCCTGGCGCGCTGCCGGCAATGGTCCCGGCGCCACATCGTCTGGCTGGTGCCGGCGCAGGCCGCGCCGCGCGGGCTGATCCTCGCCGCCTGCCTGCCGCGCGACTGGCATCGCGAGGACGAGACGCCCGGCATCGATCGCGTCCTGCCCGCGCTAGGCGAGGACCGGCCCGACCACCATGTCGCGGTCGACTGGACCTTCTCGCTGGTCCTGCCAGACCTGCCGCGCTTCGCCGCCTTCCAGGCCGACCGGCTGGGCTGGTCTGCCGACGATGCCCGCCGGCCCGCGCTTCTCGCCCATCTCTGCGCCCAGGCCGACCCGGTTCCCGGCGGCCTGCGCCTTTCCTGCCATCGCCGCTCGGCCATTCTCGTCTGGACCCTGTCATGATCCGTCTGCGCATTCGCCTGCTTCGCCCCTCTGCCCGCGCCGCACTGGCCTCGACCGCGCTCGCCGGCGGCCTCGTCGCCGCGCCGGCTCTGGCGCAGGAGATCAAGCTCGACGAACTCGTCGTCACCGCCACCGGCCGGCCCGAGCCGCGCAGCAGCATTCCCGGCACGGTCCAGGTCATCGACGCCCAGACGATCGAGCGTTCCGGCGCGAAGTCGCTGACCGACCTGCTGGCCGAGAACGCGGTCGGCTTCTTCAGCGAATGGACGCCGGGCCAGACCTCGATCAACATCCGCGGCGGCGCCTCGGACGGGCAGGGCAAGGACTTCCGCAGCCAGGTGCTGGTGCTGATGAACGGCCGCCGCGCCGGCACCGCCAACCTCTCCAAGCTCTCGGCTGCGGATGTCGAGCGCATCGAGGTGATCCGCGGCCCGTCCTCGGTGGTCTATGGCAGCCAGAACATCGGCGGCGTGATCAACATCATCCTCAAGAGCGGGCGCACCGCGTCGGGCACGATGATCGAGGGCGCCGGCGGCTCCTGGGGGCTCCTGCGCGGCAAGGCCCAGACCGGCGGGCTCTACGACGTCATCGACTGGTATGCCGGCATCTCCGGCGGCAGCCGCGACGACTACCAGTCCGGTCGCGGCGGCTCGACCATGCGCAACACCGGCTGGCAGCGCTTCGGGCTCACCGGCGCGCTCGGGCTGCAGATCAATCCGGAGCACCGGGTCGAGGCGACGCTGCGCACCGACGGCATCTACGATGTCGGCTTCCGCGGCTCCGGCGCCAACCTGTTCAGCCAGGAGGACCGCTTCAACAACTCCTTCGACGTGACCTATCGCGGGCAATTGCCGGGCGGGCAGTACCGCTGGATGTTGCAGGGCTATGCCGTGCAGGACGTCGACGATTTCCGCTGGGCCTCGCCGGTGATCCGCGGCGGCAACGGCCTGCCGGCGCCGGGCACGCTGGCCGACCACAACCGCCGCCGGCTCGAGATCCTCGGCACCCGCTTCCAGCCGGGCATGACGCTGTGGCAGGGCAACGACCTGCTGCTGGGCTGGGACTGGGAGACCAGCCGCCTGCGCTCGACCCGCCTGCGCGTCGGTGTGCCGGGCAATCCGCTGGCCCAGGTCTCGCCGCAGGACAACAATCAGTCCGAGACGGTCAACGCGCTCTATGTCGAGGATTCGCAGAAGCTGTTCGACGACCGGGTGACGTTGCGTGCCGGCGTGCGCCGCACCTTCGGCACCACCAGCTTCGAATGGACGCCGAACCTCGCCGGCCAGCGCCCGCGCGAGGTCGACTACCAGGCGACGACCTGGTCCACCGGCGCGACCTTCAAGGCGACCGACCGGCTGACCTTCCGCGTCGGCTACGCCACCGGCTTCCGCGCGCCGACCGCGACCGAACTGGCCGCCGACTACAACACGCTGGGCGGCGGGCGCATCTTCGGTAATCCGGCTCTCTCGCCGGAGCGCAGCCGCCAGATCGAGGCCGGTGCGTCCTATGCCGGCGAGGGCTGGCGCGCCGACCTCGCCATCTTCCAGAACATCATCTCCGACCGTATCGTCACCCGCCAGCGGCCGGGCGGCATCAACACCTCCGACTATGCCAACAACGCCGCCGACGTGGTGGTGCGCGGCGTCGAGCTCCAGCTCGACGGCGACGTGCTGAAGCTCGCCGGCCAGGCCGACACCAACTGGCGCTGGTCGGTCTTCGGCAACGGCGCCTGGAACTTCGACATGGAGGACAAGGGGGCGCCGCTGACCGCGAACAGCCGCAAGCCCGAGCGCATTTACCAGTACCAGGCGGCGATCGGCACGCGCTTCGGCCAGAGCGGCGGCCGCTACGACTGGTCATTCCAGGTCACCGGCGTGCTGCGTGGGCCGATGTGGTACAATACCGAGGAGAACCTGCTGATCCCCTTCGCCGAGCCGAACCGCGACTGGATCCACCGCAAGAACCCGTTCTGGGTCTGGAACGTGCGCGGCGAGGTCGAGGTGGCCAAGGGCGTCAAGCTGTTCGCGCTGGTCAACAACATCTTCGACAAGAACGAGCACCCGATCTTCATCGGTACCGACAAGCGCCCCTACAAGCTCGACGCCCGCTTCGCCAATGGCGGCACCGGCACCTCCATGCCGGGGCTGGAGCTGCAGGCCGGCTTGCAGGCCAAGTTCTGAGACGGTGCGGCGCACGATCCTCATTGCGGCAGGGTTCGCGAGTCTCGCGCTCGGCGGTGCGGCGGCCGAGCCGGTCCGGCTGATCGACGCGGTCGGCCGGACGGTCGAGATCGCGCGACCGCCGCAGCGGATCGTGCCGATCTTCGCCTCCAACACCGAGCTGGTCGCGGCACTCGGCCTGGCCGACCGCATCGTCGGCGTCGAGGCCTTCACCCGCTTTCCGCCAGGCATGGAGAACAAGCCGAAAGTCGGCGGGCGCCTCGGCTTCTCGGTCGACGCCGTGGTGGCGCAGCGGCCCGACCTGCTGATCGTCACGCCGGCGCGGCAGGCCATGCACCAGCTGATCGACCCGATGACGCGGCTCGGCGTACCGGTCGTGGTGCTGCTCGCCCGCAGCGTCGCCGAGGTCATGGAGAATTTGCGCCAGGTCGGGCGGGCGGCCGGCGTGCCGGAGCGCGGCGAGGCGGTCGCCGCCGGGCTCGAGGCCAGGCTCGCGGCCGTGGCGGGCCGGGCGCCGACACGGCGGTCGCGCGTGGTGATGATCACCGGCCGGCTCGGCAACGGGTTGCTGCTGATCGCCCGCACCGACACCTATACCGGCGACGCGATCGTGCGGGCCGGCGGCGAGCACGCCTTGCCGCGCAGCGTCGTCGCCCATGTTTCGCCCGAGGCGATCATCGCCGCCGATCCCGACGTGCTGCTCTTCGCCGGCGCCGAGAGCGAGCTGCGGGCGCTGGTCGCGCAGCCGGGCTGGCGCCTGCTGCGGGCGATCCGCGAGGGCAGGGCCCATACCGTCTCGCGCGCGCAGTTCCTGATCCCCGGGCCGCGCACCGTCGATGGCATCGAGACGCTGGCCGCGCTTCTGCGGCGGGAGAGCCCATGACCACCGAGACGACAGCCCTGCCTGACGGGTCCTTGCGCGGGCGCTTCCTGTTGCTCGCGGCCGCCCTGCTCGTCGCCCTCGTCTTCGCGGCGATGGCCGGCCACGACTGGGCGTCGCCGTCGCGGCTGATGCGGGCGCTGGCCGGGGGGCAGGAGATCGAGAGCCGCCTGCTCCTGGTCTGGCGCCTGCCGCGTGTGCTCGCGGCCGCGCTGGTCGGCGCCCTGCTCGGTCTTGGCGGCGCGGTCTTCCAGGGCGTGTTCCGCAATCCGCTGGCCGAGCCCTATCTGCTTGGCGCCTCGGGCGGGGCGGCCATCGGCGCGACGGTGGCGCTGCTGGTGCCGCTCGGCCTGCCCGGCGGGCCGGCGCTCGCGCTGCTCTCTTTCCTCGGCGCGTGGGGCGCGACCTGGATCGTGCTCGCGGTCGCCGGGCTGCACGGGCGGCCCGACACCGCAGGACTGTTGCTCGCCGGCGTCGCGGTCGCCGCGATGCTCGGCGCGCTGCGCTCCTTCCTGATGCTGGCCTTGTCCGACGACACGGTGAACCTCCAGGTCGTGCTGAGCTGGACGCTCGGCGGCATCCAGACACCGGATCTCGCCGGGCTGCTGCTGCTCGCGATGCTGGTCGTCGGCGCGCTGCTGCTCGCGCGCACGCTGGCCGGGGGGCTCGACCTGCTCGGCCTCGGCGACGAGCAGGCCTATGCCTTCGGGCTCGATCCCGTGCGCTTCGCCCGCCGTGCCGTGCTGGTCGGCGCCGGGGTGGTGGCGGCGGCGGTCGCCTTCGGCGGGCTCGTCGCCTTCGTCGGGCTGATCGCGCCGCATCTCGCCCGCTGGCTGGTCGGGCCGCGCCATCGCGCCCTGATCCCGGCCAGCGCCCTGATCGGCGGCGCTCTCGTCGCGATCTGCGACGGCATCGCGCGCGCCGTACTACCGCCGGCCGAGATTCCGCTCGGCCTGGTCACCGCGCTGGTCGGCGGCCCCTTCTTCTTGGTGCTGCTGGCCCGGAGGCTGAAGGCATGAGCGCGCCCTCCGCCACCACCACAGGCGCCGCCATGCGGATCGACTGCCGCGATCTCGGCGCGAGCGCCGGCGGCACCGTGCTGCTGGACGCCGTCAGCCTCTCCTTTACCGCGCCGTCCCTGGTCGGCATCCTCGGTCCGAACGGGGCGGGCAAGTCGACCCTGCTGCGCCTGCTCGCCGGCTACCGCACGCCCGAGCGCGGCGTGATCGCCTGGAACGGCAGACCGCTCGCCGGCTGGAGCGCGGCCGAGCGCGGCGCCGCTTGCGGCTACTGCCCGCAGCAGTTCGAGCCGGCCTGGAATTACTCGGTCGCCGAGATCGTCGAGCTCGGCCGCGAGCGACGTCCGGCCGGAGCCCTGCCGCGCGAGGCGGTGCTGCGCGAAAGCGGGCTCGCCGCGCTGGCGCAGCGGCGCTGGAACGCACTCTCGGGCGGGGAGCGCGCCCGCACCATGCTGGCCGCCACGCTGGCGACGCAGCCGGGCCTCGTCCTCGCGGACGAACCGGGCGCCAGCCTCGACATGCGCCATCGCTTGGCGCTGCTGACGCGCCTCGCCGCCTATGCGCGCGGCGCGCTCGTCGTCGTGGTGATGCACGATCTCGACCTGGCGCTGCGCTTCTGCGACCGCATCGTGCTGCTCGACGGCGGCCGCGTCGCCGCCGACGGAACGCCGGACGCGATCCTCGGCGCGGGGGTGCTGGAGCGCAGCTTCGGCCTCAGCCTGCAGCCGGAGACCCGCCGCGCCGGCCATGACTGGGTCGTCGGCATCGGCTGACGCCGCCTCAGAGCCGGATCGTCTCCGCCAGGCCGCCGTCGAGGCGATGGCTCGACAGGACGACGATGCGGTCGCCGAGCCTGTCGAGCAGGCGCGCGAGGATGCGTTCGCCCTGGGCGGCGTCGAGATGCTCTGTCGGCTCGTCGAGCAGGATCAGCGGCCTGTCGCTGAGCCAGGCGCGGGCGAGGTTCAGCCGCTGCGCCTCGCCGAGCGAGAGCGCTTCCTGCCGGATCCAGCCGTCGAGCCCGCCGGCCTCGGCGACGCGTCCGCTCATCTCGACCGCCGCCAGCGCCGCGTCGAGTTCGGCGTCGTCGCGCCCGGGCGCGAACAGGTTGGCCCGCACCGTGTCGGCGAGGATGGCGGCGTCGTGCGGGCAGTACATCGCCATGGCGCGGCGCGCCGCGGCATCGATCGAGGCGCTGTCCGCGCGCATCGTATCGTTGCCCGTCCAGCCGGCGATCTGCTTCAGCAGGCTGGTCTTGCCGGTGCCGCTCGGCCCGGCGAGCACGCAGGCGCGGCCAGCTTGCAGATCGAGCGCCAGCGGCAGGCCCAGCGGGCGCCCGTCCGGGGCACGGCGCTGAAGCCGCTCGATGAGCAGGCGGCGCGGCGCCGGCGCTGCGATCGCCGTCGCGCCGGCCTGGGCGGGGCGGAGCCAGCCGGCATTGTCGCGGCGGGCGGCGTCGCGCCTGATCTGGGCGACGAGCATGCGCGAGACGCCCTGCAAGGGCTCGCCCAGCGCCAGCCAGGCGAAGGCGAGGAAGGTCGGCACCAGCAGCGTCTCGCCGCGGCCGCCCGCCAGCCAGGCGGCGCCGATGACCGAGAGCGCCGCGACCGGCCCGACCAGCCCGCCGGCGGCGTCGAGCCCGGCCTGCATGCGCCGGATCGCCAGCAGTCGGCCATCGGCGGCGTCGAAACGGGCCAGCGCGGCCTCGGATTGGCGCGACCAGTGCCACTCGGCGCGCAACGGCACCGCGGCGGCGAGCGTGGCACCGAGCCGGGCGGCGCCGTCGCGGCGCTCCGCCTTCGCGGCGTCCCAGCAGACGAAGGCGCGGCGGTGCAGGCCGCGGCCGGCGAGCGCGAACATGCCGAGCAGGGCGAGGGGCGGGACGAGGGCGAGCGGCGCGACGATCGCGGTCGCGACGAGGCCGCCGGCAAGGCTGATCGCCAGCACGGTTCCGGGCAGCCCGACGCGCAGCCGCGCATAGTCGAGGTCCTCGACATCGTCGAGATAGTCGCTGAGCCGCGCCTGGTCGGCCATCTGCCAGCCGGCGGCGCGCGTGGCGGGCGCGTCGGCCATAGCGCGGAACAGCCCGACGCGGCGGGCGACCTGGTCGGTCAGCGCCGCCTTGTGCCCGGCGAGGCGCTCGCCATAGCGCGCGACCGTCCGCCCGACCGCGAACAGCCGCACCAGCGCGCCGGGCACGTGGAAGTTGAAGGTCAGCGCCGCCGTGCTCAGTCCGGCGATCGCCACGGCGCCGAGGAACCAGGCGGAAAGCCCGCCGAGCAGCACGGCGCAGAGCATGCCGGCGAGCGCCAGCAGCGCGGCGCGGCGCCAGTAGACCCGGCTCGCGGCGGCGCCGGCATCTTGTGCGGCGGGCGACGGGGTGGGAGCGGTCATCGGGCGGCCTCCGGCAGGGCGGGGCGGACGAGGTCGATCACCCGGTCGGCCTGGCGGGCGAGCGCCGGGTCGTGGCTGGCGGCGATCACCAGCCGGTCGCGGGCGATCTCGGCGAGCAGGCGGCGGATGCCGGCGGCGGTCTCGGGATCGAGCTTGGCGGTCGGCTCGTCGGCGAGGACCGGGCCGCCGGCCAGCAGCGCGCGGGCGATGGCGACGCGCAGGCGCTGCCCGCCCGAGAGATTGGTGCCGCCCTCGGCGATGCCGGCATCGAGCCCGCCCGGCAGCAGCGCGTCGTTGAGCAGCCCGACCTCGCTCGCCGCCCGCATCAGGCGCGGGGAGGTGACGCCCGCGACCTGCCAGCCGATCGCGGCGCCGAGCGTGCCGCCCGGCACGAAGGCATCCGTGGCGATCCAGGAGACCGGGCCGGGCAGCGCGTCGGGAGGCGCCGCGCCCGCCGGGGCATCCACACCGGCGAGCAGGCGCAAGGTGCTGGTCTTGCCGGCGCCGCTCGGGCCGGTGATCACCACGAGCCCGCTGCGCGGCAGCGCGCCGGGCGCCAGCGCCGCCGGAAGCGTCGTCACGGGCGCGGCGACCGGCGCAGCCTGCATCAGCGCGTCCAGCGCCAAGGCGGCGGCCTCGCCCTCCGCCTTGGCGTGGTACTGCTCGGCATAGCGCCTGAAGGCCGCGAAATACTCCGGCGCCACCATCAGGATGAACAGGCTCTGCCAGAGCTCCAGGCCGCTGAAGCCGGGGATCATCGCCAGCTTGAGATGACCGAGCCCGAGGAAGACCGCGAGCATCGCGATCGAGAGCGAGGAGAAGAAGTCGATCGCCGCCGCGTTGAGGAAGGCGACGCGCAGCACCGCCATGGTGCGGTCGGCATAGGCCGAGAGGCGGCCGCCCAGCTTCGCCTCCTCGGCCGGCAGCGCATGATTGGCCAGGATGGTCGGCAGGGTGCGCACCCGGTCGGCGAACTGGCCGGCGAGGTGGCCGAACGCCTCCTCCTGCGCCTGCGCGCGCCGGCGGATCGTGCCGCCGAGCAGGATGAAGAAGACGATCATCACCGGCGTCAGGGCAAGCACCAGCAGCGCCGCCTGCCAGGAAACCAGGGCCAGAGCTCCGGCTGCGATCAGCGGGCCGATCGCCATCATCGTCGCCGCCGAGCGGTGGCCGACCGCCAGGGCCGCGACCGCTTCCGGATGACGCTGCAGGGCGACGATCAGCCGGCCGGCGGCCAGCGCCTGCACCTGCCGCGCCGGCATGGCGTCGAGGCGCGCGCCCACCGCGGCCCGCAGCCGCCCTGAGAGCGCCGTCTCGGCGCGGGCCTGGACGATGTCGAGCGCGAGGCCGGCCAGCGCCGCGAGCAGCAGCAGGGCCGGCGCCGCGGCGGCGACCATGGGCGAGACCTCGCCGGACATGATCAGCGTGCCGAAGACGAGCGCGGTCGCCGCCGCGAAGCCGAGCCTCAGCCCGGTGCGGGCGATCTGCAGGCCGGTGAGGATGCGCAAGGGCCGGCGGGCGAGCGCACGCGCCTGGGCCAGAGCCCCGAATTCGCGGCCCATCGGGTCACCCTGGATCTGATCGTCGTCGATTGTCACAGGGCGCTTTGTCCCATACGCATTGAAGATGCGAATTGATAGCAATCAATTACAGGCCGGGCGCATACGCGAATAAACGGGCTGACTTGAAAGGAAACTGTCATGATCGATCCGTTGTTGGTCGACCTGTCGCGTCTCCAGTTCGCGCTCACGGCCTTGTACCACTTCCTGTTCGTCCCGCTGACGCTGGGTCTCTCCATCCTCATCGCGATGATGGAGACGGTCTATGTGATGACGCGTCGCACCATCTGGCGCGACATGACCAAGTTCTGGGGCGTCCTGTTCGGGATCAACTTCGCGCTCGGCGTCGCCACCGGCATCACGATGGAATTCCAGTTCGGCATGAACTGGGCCTACTACTCGCATTATGTCGGCGACGTCTTCGGGGCGCCGCTCGCCATCGAGGGCCTGATGGCCTTCTTCCTGGAAGCGACCTTCGTCGGCCTGTTCTTCTTCGGCTGGGACAGGCTGTCGGCCCGCGCGCATCTGGCCGTGACCTGGCTGATGGCGCTCGCGACCAATTTCTCGGCGCTGTGGATCCTGATCGCCAATGGCTGGATGCAGAACCCGGTCGGCGCCGCCTTCAACGTCGACACCATGCGCATGGAGGTCACGGACTTCGTCGCGGTGCTGTTCAATCCCGTCGCGCAGGCCAAGTTCGTCCACACCGTCTCGGCCGGCTATCTGATCGGCGCGACCTTCGTGCTCGGCGTCTCGGGCTGGTACTTGCTCAAGGGGCGCCATGTCGCGCTCGCCAAGCGCTCCTTCGTTATCGCCTCGGCCTTCGGCGTGGCGGCCTCGCTCTCGGTCATCGTGCTCGGCGACGAGAGCGGCTACGCGCTCACCGACAACCAGCGCATGAAGCTCGCCGCCATCGAGGCGATGTGGAAGACCGAGCCCGCGCCCGCGCCCTTCACAGCGATCGGCATCCCGAGCCAGAGCGCGCGCGAGACCCGCTTCGCCATCCATATCCCGTGGGTCATGGGCCTGATCGGCACGCGCTCGATCGACAAGACGATTCCCGGCATCGACGAACTCGTCGGCCGGGCGGAGCAGCGCATCCGCGACGGCATCGTCGCCTATGACGCGCTCGAAAAGATCAAGGCGGACCGCAAGGATGCCGCCGCGCGCGAGACCTTCGCCCGCACCCAGCACGATCTCGGCTACGCCCTGCTGCTGCGGCAGTACATCGAGGATCCGCGCCAGGCGAGCGAGCAGCAGATCAAGGCCGCCGCCTGGTCGACCGTGCCGCATGTGCCGTCGCTGTTCTTCTCCTTCCGCATCATGGTGGCCTGCGGCTTCGTCATGCTCGGCATCTTCCTGGTCTCGCTCTGGCACACCATGCGCGAGGAGGAGGCGCCGCGCTGGCTGTTCCGGCTGGCGGTGCTGTCGCTGCCGCTGCCCTGGCTCGCGGCGGAGGTCGGCTGGTTCGTCGCCGAGTTCGGCCGCCAGCCCTGGATCATCGAGGGCGTGCTGCCGACCTTCCTCGCCACCTCCGCGCTGGGCGTCGGCGACCTGCTGATCACGATCGCCGGCTTCACCCTGCTCTACGGCGTGCTCGCCGTGATCGAGGTCAAGCTGATGCTGGCGGCGATCCGCAAGGGGCCCGAGGTCGCGCATGTCCTCGACGACTACGCGCCCGGACGCAGTGCCCCCAGCCCGCAGCCGGCGGCGTGAGCGAGGGTCGGAAAGGAACAGGACGATGATCGACTTTCTCTTCGACTACGGCACGCTGCGGATCCTCTGGTGGGGCCTGCTCGGCGTGCTGCTGATCGGCTTCGCCGCCACGGACGGCTTCGACATGGGCGTCGGCGCGCTGCTGCCCTTCGTCGCCCGCACCGACATCGAGCGCCGCGTCGCGATCAACACGATCGGCCCGGTCTGGGAAGGCAACCAGGTCTGGTTCATCCTGGGCGGCGGCGCGATCTTCGCCGCCTGGCCGGCGCTCTATGCGCTGAGCTTCTCGGGCTTCTATCTCGCCATGTTCCTGATCCTCATGGCGCTGATCCTGCGCCCGGTCGGCTTCAAGTACCGCTCGAAGCGCGACGATCCGGCCTGGCGGGCGCGCTGGGACTGGGCGCTGTTCGTCGGCGGGGCCGTGCCGGCGCTGATCTTCGGTGTCGCGGTCGGCAACACGCTGCGCGGCGTGCCCTTCCACTTCACCCCCGACCTGCGCCCGATCTACGAGGGCAACCTGTTCGGCCTGCTCAACCCGGTGGCGCTGTACTGCGGCCTGGTCTCGCTGGCGATGATCGTGATGCACGGCGCCGCCTGGCTGACCTTCAAGGCCGCGGGCACGGTCGCCGAGCGGGCCCGCAGCTACGGCACCCGGGCTGCGCTCGTCACCGCGCTGCTCTTCGCCGGCGGCGGCGTGCTGGTCTGGGCCGGGCTGCTCGGCGGCTATCGCGTCACCAGCCCGATCGACTGGACCGGCCCCTCGAACCCGCTCGGCAAGACCGTGGTGGTCGATGCCGGTGCCTGGCTCGCCAATTTCCGGGCGACGCCGGCGCTCTGGCTGGTTCCGGCGCTCGGCGTCGTCGCCCCGCTGCTGGCGGCGCTCGGCTTCGGCGCCCGCAAGGAGGGGCTGACCTTCCTCGCCTCCAAGCTCGGCGTGGTCTGCATCATCGCGACGGTCGGCCTGGCGATGTTCCCGGTGCTGCTGCCCTCCAGCACCAATCCTGGCCATTCGCTGATGGTGTTCGACGCCTCGTCGAGCCGCGGCACGCTGCGCACCATGCTGCTGGTGACGGCCTTCTTCATGCCGCTCATCCTCGCCTACACCGCCTGGGTCTACCGGGCGCTCTGGGGCAAGGTGACCGAGGAGAGCGTCACCGAAGCCGGCCATTCGGCCTACTGACCGGACGATAAGGAGACGCGCGATGTGGTATTTCGCCTGGGTTCTCGGTCTCGGCCTCGCGGCCACCGTAGGCATCCTAAACGCGCTCTGGTACGAGCTGCGTACGGTGCGCGAGGAGCCGGCGGACGAGACGGTGCCGCTGCCGACGCCCTGAAACGGCGTCGCCCCGCCGGGCTCCGGCCAGTCGGGGCTACCAGGACAGCCTGCGCAGCCAGTCCGTCAGGCTGTCCTCCTCCGCCTGCGCGGGCGGCAGCGCCCGCAATTGCAGGGCCTCGCGCGGCGCCACGCCGAAGCGCACCTTGAAGGCCCGCGCGAAGGCGTCGTCGCTGGAAAAGCCGAACTGCCGGGCGATGCGCCCGATGCCGCCGCGCCCCGGCGGCACGGTGTTGAGGGCGAGCCGCGCCCGCGCCAGCCGGCGGCGCCTGATATACTCCGCCACGCCGCCGACCGGCGCGAACAGCCGGTAGAGCGCCGAGCGCGACAGGCCGAAGGCGGAGCAGAGCAGGGCGGCGTCGAGATCGGGATTGCCGATCTCGCGATCGATGAACCGGCAGATCGTCGCCAGCGTCGCGGTCAGGGTCGCGGGCGCGTCGCGCTCGCGCCGCAGGGCGGGCGCCAGGCACGCCGCCAGCAATCCGGCGCTCGCCTTGACGATGCCGCCGGCCGCCGGACCCGTCAGCGCGGGGGCTGTCGCGAGCAGCGATTGCAGATGCTGCCCCGCCAGCGAGCCGGCCCCGCTGGCGCCCTTGAGCACCGTGCCGTGCGCGCCGTCCAGCGTATCGGCGTCGAGGTCGAGCAGGGCGCGCGGCAGCACCATGTTGATGGCGCGCATCGCGGTGGCCTGCGAGTGCACCGGCCGCGACAGGTCGAAGAACAGCACGTCGCCGGGGCCGGCCTCGATCTCGCGTCCGTCGATCTCCAGCACGGTGCGGCCGGCACGATAGACCTGCACCAGCAGATGGTCGACGCCGACGGCCCCGATCAGCTGCTCCGAGCGCAGATAGCCCTGCGCGCTGGCCTCGACCTCGCCGACGACCGCGGCGCCGAGATGATGGCGGATGATCGCGCCGCCGATCTCGCTTTCGCCGCCATCTGCCGGTGGCCGCACGGCGAAGACCGGCGCGATCTCTGCGCGCCAGCGCTCGGCGGACAGTCGTCCGGCGGTTCGCTCCTCGGTCACGGCTAAGGGTCCGCTGTCTCGCGCCACGCTGCGCCGTCGATCGGTGCAGGCCGCGCGCGCGCTCGTCAAGGGCGCGCCGCGGCCGGCCGGCTTTCCGCTTGCGTCCGGCACGGCAGCCCGGTTGATTGGGACGCAATGCGGGATCGCGTGCCTCTCGGGAATGCCGGCGGCGTGTTAGTGCCGTAACGACCGACTGCCGCCAGAGAGTGCTCCGAGACCCGCCGATGACGACCAAGCCCAGCACGCGCTCCGCCCTGCTTCGCTCCGCGCTGCTCGCCACCACGGCGACCGGCCTGCTGCTCTTCGCGCTGCCCGCGGCCGCGCAGGACAGGAGCTATGTCCTGCCCGATCCCTTCGCGGGCCTCTCGAGCCGGGCGATGCCGGTTGCGGTGGTCACGCCGGGCTCCGCCGCGAGCTTCCAGACCCCTGAATATTACGCCAATCACGGCCTCGCCCAGATCGGTGCGGCCGATGCCTATGCGCTCGGCCTGAGCGGCAAGGGCGTGCTCGTCGCCGTCGTCGACAGCGGCATCGCCCCCGACCATCCCGAATTCGCCGGCCGCATCTCGCCGTTCTCGCGCAATTTCGGTCTGGACGTGCCGGGCGCCACCGATCTGCTCGACCGCCATGAGGGCTCGCACGGCACGCATGTCGCCGGCACCATCGCCGCCGCCCGTGACGGCGTCGGCATGCACGGCGTCGCCTACAATGCCGAGATCCTCGTGCTGCGCGCCATCGTCGGCCCGCCGGGCGGCGACACGGCGGCCGCGATCAGCCATGCCGCGGCCGTGGGCGCAAAGGTGCTGAACGGCAGCTACGGGCCGGCCTATCCCTCGCCCTTCCTGCCCGGCGGCATCCCCAATCCGGACTACCAGGTCTTCCCGATCCAGCCCTACCAGAATGCCGGGACGGAGGCCGAGGTCGCGGCGCTGCGGCAGGCGGCGGCCTCCGACATGGTGCTCGTCTTCGCCGCCGGCAACGAGCGGCAGGACCAGCCGGTCATCGCCCGCAACCCCAGCGGCGTCGGCTTCTATCCGGCGATCAACCCGGCCAATGCCGGCAAGGGCCTCTACGTCTTCTTCGACGGCAATGGCGACGAGGTCGACGCGTCCCGCAAGGATTATTCCGACCTGCGCCCCTATCTGATGACCGTCGTCGCGGTCGACCGCACCGGCAAGATCGCCGATTTCAGCAATTACTGCGGCATCGCCGCGGCCTGGTGCCTGGCGGCGCCGGGCGTCGACATCCTCTCCACGGTCACCGCCGACAAGGGGATTTCGCCGAGCCAGCCCTATAATCTCTCCAGCGGCACCTCGATGGCGGCGCCCCATGTCGCCGGCGCGGCCGCGCTGGTGCGCGAGGCCTTCCCCTTCATGACCGCCCCGCAGGTGGTCCAGTCGATCCTGACCACGGCGACCGATCTCGGCTCGCCAGAGATCTATGGCTGGGGCCTGCTCAACGTCTCCAAGGCGGTGCGCGGTCCCGGACAGTTCGTCGAGACCTTCGACGTCGACACCAGGGGCTGGTCGGCCACCTTTGCCAATGACATCTCCGGCGATGGCGGGCTGATCAAGCGCGGCGCGGGCCGGCTCGAGCTCAGCGGGCGCAACAGCTATGCCGGCGGCACCGGCGTGCTCGGCGGCACGCTGGCGATCAACGGCTCCGTCGCCTCCGCCGTCTCGGTCGGCAGTGCCGGCACGCTGCGCGGCACCGGCCTGATCGAGGCCGGGCTGTTCAGCGCCGGCACCGTCATGCCCGGCAATTCCCCCGGCACGCTCTTCGTGCGCGGCCCGGTCACCTTCGCCGACAGCAACCGCTTCGTGCTCGACATCGACGGCACGGGCACCGGCAACGGCGCCGGCAGTTATTCCCGCCTCGTCGCCATGGGCTCGACCGGTGCGGTCGCCGTGGGCGGGCGGCTGGTGCCGACCCTGCGCGGCATCGTCGGCGACGCCGGAAACAGCTATGTCCCGACCATCGGCACCGCCTTCGGCGTGCTCGTCGCCGAAGGCGGCCTCGCCGGCAGCTTCAGCGGGCTCGACCAGCCGGCCGACGGCCTGCCGGCCAATGCCCGCTTCGACGCGCTCTATCGCGGCAACGGCCTGTCGCTGATCGTCACCCCGGCCTCCTATGGAGGGCTCACCGGTCTCGGCGGCAATGCGCTCGCCGTCGCCGGTGCGCTCGACGCGGCGCGCCCGGCCGCCGGCGTGCGCCCGGACGCGGCGCGGCAGGAGGTCTTCGACGCGCTGTACCAGACCGGGCCCGACGCGCTCGCCGCCGGTCTCGGCACCCTGACCGGCCAGGCCTATGCCGATGCCCGCATGAGCATGATGGCCGGCCAGCGCATGATCGGCTCGGCGCTGGACCGCCGCCTCACCGCCGGCGGCGCCACCAGCTTCGGCCAGGCCTCGCGCATCGGCACCGCCGGCTATGCCAGCCTCGGCGCTTCGCCGGCGGCGACGGACGCGCCCAGGGCTGTCGCCGAGGGCGCGCTCTGGGGCCAGGCGCTCTATGGCGTCGGCCATGCCGGCGGCGGCACGGCCGGGCCGGGCAGCTCCTTCGGCCTCGGCGGCGCGCTGCTCGGCGTCGAGCGCGCGCTGTCCGGAGACGCGGTCGTCGGCGCTGCGCTCGGCTATGCCCGCTCGGTCATGGACCCGAAGGGCGATGTGCGCGGCCGCGCCACCGTCGATTCCTACAGCCTCTCGGCCTATGGCGGCACGCGGATCGGCGCGATCAGCCTGCGCGGCTCGCTCGGCGGCAACTATGGCCGCACCGAGCTGCGCCGCACGGTCTCGCTCGGCCCGGTCCAGCGCATCGCGCGCGGGTCCTCCGACGGCTACGGCATCTTCGGCAGCGCCTTCGCCGGCTACGACCTCGCCGCGCTCGGCGGCCTGAGCGTGACGCCGGAACTCGGCCTCAGCGCCGCCCATCTGCGCCAGGGCGGCACGGTGGAGAGCCAGGCCGGCGCCTTCGGCCTGACGCTGCGCGGCGAGAGCCAGAATTCGCTGCGCTCGCTCGCCGGCGCCAGGCTCTCGACCGCGCTCGGCAGCGAGATGCCGCTGCGCGTCGACCTCAAGGCCTACTGGTCGCACGAGTTCGCCGATACGGTGGCGGTGCAGCGCGCCAGCCTGCTCGGCGCCGCCTTCGTGACCCGCAGCGCCGGCGTCTCCCGCGACGGCGCCGTGATCGGGGCGAGCCTGTCGGGCACCGTCCTGCAGCGCGTCGAACTGACCGGCTCCTATGACGGCGACCTGCGCCGCGGCGCCATGGCCCACCGCTTCGCGCTCGAGGCCAAGACCCGCTGGTAAGACAAAGCTGATGAGATCTGCCGTGGCAGCCCGGCGGACAGACGCAGAGGAGCCCCCGGAGACGGTCGCCGCGCGATCGCCTCCGGGGGCTCTTTCTTTCGGCGCCGGCGGCCAGCGTGGCGGCTCTCGCTCAGAGGCTGCGCGCGGTCAGCCCCTTGGCGATAATCGGGCCGGTCGGCCGCCCGGTCGGCGAGCCGCTGCGCGGTTCGAGCGTGATCTCGAAGAGCTGGTCGGCGCCGAGCGGCATGCTGTCCAGCCGCAGCGGCACGCTGCGCGCCCGGTCGATCAGCCCGACCGAACGCGGCCCGACCGCCCGGTCCCACAAGGTCCAGATTTCGAGCGCGCGCCCGTCCGGCACGGCGATGTCCTGCAGGGGCAGCAGCTCGACGCGCCCGTCGGCGAAGGTATTGACCACTGCCGCGGCGACATTGCCCTCGGTCATCAGCACGGCGACCATCACCGGCTGGCGCCCGGCGCGGTCGAGCGCCGCGAGCAGGCCGAGGCCGAGCAGGGTCGAAGCCGCCAGCCCGGCGAAGGCCGCACTGCGCCAGAGCACGAGATCGCCCCACCAGCGTTGCAGCCGGCCGATGGGCGAGAGCGCCTGCACCGCGGCCTGGCGCGGGGCCGGCGCGGCGCCCAGCCCGGCCTCGATCCGGGGCCACAGCCCTGCGGAGGGAGCTATGGCTGGCGCGGTCGCGTCGATCGGCGCGAGGCGCTGGCGCCAGTGCTCGACAGCGGCGCGGCAGGCGTCGTCTTCGTCCATGCGGCGCTCGAAAGCCTGCCTGTCGGCCCCGTCGAGCAGGCCGAGCACGTATTCACCGGCGAGCGCCTCGCCGTCGCGATCCGGCTCCATCGTCATCGCAGACACTCCCTGAGCGCCAGAAGCGATCGCCTGATCCAGGATTTCACCGTGCCGAGCGGCATGCCGACGCGGCCGGCGATCTCGCCATGGCTCAGGCCCGTGGCGAAGGCGAGCAGCACCATGCTGCGGCGCGGCGCCGGCAGGGTCTCGAGGCAGCCGCGCAGCGCCTCGCCGTCCGAGAGCCGGCTCATCACCGCCTCCGGATCCTCCTCCTCGCTCGGCACCTCGGCCGCGACCGGGCTCTCGTCGGTTTCGAGCCGCCGCTCGTCGCGCAGGATCGAGAGCGAGCGGTTGCGCAGGATCGCATAGATCCAGGTCAGCCCGGCGCCGCGCTGCCGGTCGTAGCGCGTCGCATTGCGCCAGATCAGGATGAACGTGTCCTGCACCGCTTCTTCCGCCAGGGCCCGGCGCTTCAGCATCCGCTGCGCCACACCAATCATACGCGGGCACTCCTGGTCGTAGATGCGCCGCAGCGCATTTTTATCGCCGGAGGCACAGGCCTCCAGCGCGCGCTCGACGTCGATTCCGTGCCCCTGCGCGGCATGGACGGCCATGCGTCCTCCTTCTCGATCGGCAGCCGCACGGTCGTGCCGGCGACCTCAGGTTACGCAGCGGCGGGCGGTTTGGATGCAGCCTGCGGAGTTTATTTTTTCGGGCGCATCCAATCGCGGGGCCGCTCTCTATCCGGTGGGAGCGACGCGGCGGAGGAACCGGCCGCGCGCCGCAACAACCGGAGGACATGATGACCAAGACGATCCGCTTCGCCCTCGTCGTCGCGACCACGCTGGCCACCGGCCTCGCCGGCAGCCTCGCCGCACGCGCCGCCACGCTGGCCGCCCTCACCGGCGACGATACCCTGACGATGATCGACACCACGAGCCTGAAGGCCGGCAAGTCCGTGAAGGTCACCGGCGTCGCCGGCAAGATCGCCGGCATCGACGTGCGCCCGGCCGACGGCATGCTCTACGCGCTCGGTGTCGACGGCACGATCTACACGGTCGACATGGCCGGCAAGGCGACGATGAAGTCGAAGATGGACACTGTCCTGTCGGCGAGCGCCATGGCCACCGTCGACTTCAACCCGGCGGCCGACCGGCTGCGGGTGATCGGCTCGGACGGCACGAACCTGCGCGTCAATGTCGAGGACGGCAAGACCACGGTCGACGGCAAGCTGAAATTCGCCGAGACAGACATGCACAAGGGCGAGACGCCGATGATCGTCGCGGGCGCCTATACCAATTCGGTGAAGGGCACCAAGGAGACGACGCTCTACGACATCGACGGCAAAATCGGCGCGCTGTTCAAGCAGGCTCCGCCCAATGACGGCGTGCTCGGCGCGGTCGGCAAGCTCGGCATCATGCCCAAGGCGATCGCCTTCGACATCGAGAGCGCCGCCGGCGGTGCCAACACCGGCTGGCTGCTCGCCGATGGCGCGCTGATGAAGCTCGATCTCGCCACCGGCAAGGCGACCGCGGTCGGCAAGGTCGAGGGGCTGTCCGGCGCGGCGCGCGACATCGCCGTGATGCCCGCCATGTGAGGCAGCCGGCGAAACCGGCGCCTGACGCCTGCGCGGGCGCCGGTCTGACATCGACATCGGCCCGTCCTTGGTCCGCCCCGTCGCGATCATCCGGCGCAGCAGCCGTTCGTTCGTCGGGAGAAAGATCGGGCTGGTGTTCTTCCGGCGTCGCCTCTGCGGCCAGTCGGTCCGCGTCGATCTGGCCGTCTGCTTCTGACGAGCACCCGACCTGCGGGCGCGCCCGCAGGCCCGGTCGCGGAACATCCCCGAGGCTGCTCAGTTGTCCGGTCTTCAGGGAGGTGGCGTGATGCGTGATCCCAAGGACCGTCTGATCGCGGCGCTGGCCGCACAATTGCGCGCCGAGCGCGAGACACGGGAGACTCTGGCCTTCGTCGTCGCCAACGGCCAGCTCGATCCGGCCACGCTCGCCGCGATCCTCGCCGATCCCGTACCGGTGGTGACCGCCGAGGATCTAGCGGTGGCCGAGCGGTTCGTGGCGCGCGAGGGTGAGCGTCGCGCCGCGCCGCGTCCCAGCCGGCGGGCGGCGTGATGGCGCCGCGCCCTGCCTGGAAAGGCTATCTCAAGCTGTCGCTGGTCTCCTGCGCCGTGGAGCTGACCAGCGCGACCTCGCACAGCGAGAAGGTCTCCTTCCGCATCATCAACCGCAAGACCGGCAACACCGTGCGCCGGCAATATGTCGACGGCGTCACCGGCAAGCCGGTCGGGGACGATGACGAGGTCAAGGGCTACGAGGTCGGCGACGACGAGTTCCTGCTGATCGAGGACGACGAGATCGAGGCGGTGCAGATCGAGAGTTCGCACACGCTGTCGATCGAGCATTTCGTCGATCGCGCCGCAATCCCGCAGATCTATTTCGACACGCCCTATTACGTCACCCCGTCCGATGACGTCTCGGAGGAGGCCTTTGCTGTCGTGCGGGAGGCCATGGCCCGGCAGAAGAAGGCCGGCCTGGCGCGCATCGTGCTCTATCGCCGCGAGCGTCCGGTGATGATCGAGCCTTTCGGGCAGGGGCTGCTGCTGACCACCCTGCGCTACGACAAGACAGTGCGAAAGCCCGAGGAGGTCTTCGAGGGGATGAAGCCGCGCAAGCTCGATCAGGAACTCGTCGATCTCGCCACGCACATCATCGACAAGAAGCAGGCCGCTTTCGATCCGTCGGATTTCGACGATCGCTACGAGGATGCGCTGCTGGCGCTGATCCGCGCCAAGCAGAAGGGCCGCAAGCCGCCGATCGTTCAGCCGGCCGAGCGGCCCGCCAATGTCGTCAACCTGTTCGACGCCCTGAAGAAGAGCCTGGCGGAGGAGGGCGGCACCAGCGCGGGCGCGCCCAGGCACCCGCGCAAGGCGGCGAAGACGAAGCCGGCGACGAAATCCCGCAAGAGCGCCTGACGCGACGACGATCAGGAGGTAGCCATGGCCGACCTCGCCCGCTACCGCGCCAAGCGGGATTTCAGCCGCACAGCCGAGCCCGAGGGCGAGCTCGGCAACCCTGCCTCCGGCCGTGCCGGGGGCATCTTCGTTGTCCACAAGCATGCCGCGCGCCGGCTGCACTACGATCTCAGACTGGAGCATGACGGCGTACTCTGGTCCTGGGCGGTAACGCGTGGCCCGAGCCTCGATCCGCAGGAGAAGCGCCTCGCCGTCCATGTCGAGGATCACCCGCTCGCCTATGCCGGTTTCGAGGGCGAGATCCCGCAGGGCTCCTATGGCGCCGGCGAGGTGATCCTGTGGGACGAGGGACGCTGGACTCCGGAAGGCGACCCGGCGGCCGGACTCGCCAAGGGCCACCTCTCCTTCATCCTGGAGGGACACAAGCTTGCCGGCCAGTGGCATCTCGTGCGGCTGAAGCCACGCAGGGGCGAGAGCCGCGACAACTGGCTGCTGATCAAGGTCGACGACGCGGCCGCGCGGCCGGGCAGCGACATTCTGGACGAGGCGCCTGCCTCGGTCCGGACGGGCCGCAGCGTCGAGGATCTCCGCGCCGCGAAGGCCACGGCAGGGCGCGGCAAAGCTGGCAAGGCCGGGAAGGCGGGCGCGGTCCCGAAGACAGGCGGAGGTGCGCGCGCGGCGGCTGCCGCACTCCCGCGCTTCGTCGAGCCCTGCCTGGCGAGGTTGCAGACGCGGCCTCCCGCCGGCGAGGACTGGTTGCACGAGGTCAAGTTCGACGGCTACCGGCTGCAGGCACGCATCGCCGCTGGCAAGGTCCGGCTGCTTACGCGCAGCGGCATCGACTGGACCGACCGCTTCGGACCGACCATAGCAGCGGCGATCACGGCGCTGCCCTGTGATGCGGCGCTGATCGATGGCGAGGTGGTGGCGCTCGGACCGGATGGCATCTCCTCCTTCTCTGCATTGCAGGAAGCTCTGTCCAACGGCGAGACTGCGGGGCTGGTCTATTTCGCCTTCGACCTGCTCCATCTCGACGCCACCGATCTGCGGGCCGAACCGCTGATCGCCCGCAAGGAGCGGCTCCAGGAGCTGCTCGCCGCGGCGCCGGAGGACGGTGCGCTGCGCTTCAGCGAGCATTTCGCCGAATCGGGACAGACCATGCTGCGCCATGCCTGCCGCATGGGGTTGGAAGGCGTGATCTCCAAGCGGGCGGATGCGCCCTATCGCAGCGGGCGGGGGCGCGACTGGGTCAAGTCGAAATGCACCCAGCGCCAGGAGTTCATCATTGCCGGCTATGTGCCGTCCAGTGGCAGCCGGCACGAGCTCGGCTCGATCGTGGCGGCCTATGTCGAGGACGGGGAACTGCGCCCGGCGGGGCGCGTGGGCACCGGGTTCTCGCGCAAATCCGCCGCAGCACTGAAGGCCGAGCTCGACCGGATCAGGACCGACCGCTCGCCGTTCCAAGGCGCGGCGGGGCGGGAGCGCGGGATCGTCTGGGTCGAGCCGACGCGGGTGGCCGAGGTGGCGTTCCGGTCCTGGACGGCGGCGAAGACGCTGCGCCATGCCAGCTTCGTCGGCCTGCGCGACGACAAGCCGGCGGCGGAGATTGTCGCGGAGCGGCCGCTGAAGGCATCCGCGCGGAAGGCGCGGAAACGGGCGGAGCCGCCCCCGCCGGAGGCTCGGGCAAAAGCCTCCGCGACCACCGGCATCCGCCTGACGAATCCCGACAAGCTGCTCTGGCCGGATGTCGGCCTCAGCAAGCAGGGGCTGCTTGACTACTATGCTTCGGTCTGGCCGCTGATGGCGCCGCATGTCGTTGGGCGGCCGCTCAGCCTGTTGCGCGCGCCGAACGGTATCGAGGGCCACAGCTTCTTTCAGAAGCATGCCGGCCCGGGTCTGCCTGAGGCGATCGCGCGCAGCAGGGATGTCGATGGCGAGGACTTGCTGTTCCTGCGCGACTTCGACGGGCTCGCAGCGCTGGTGCAGCTCGGCACGGTCGAAATCCACATCTGGGGCTCGCGGATCGACGCGATCGAGCAGCCTGACCAGTTGATCTTCGATCTCGATCCCGATGCCGGCCTCGGGCTGGAGGCGGTGCGTGATGCGGCCGGTGAGGTCCAGCGGCGCCTGGACGAGCTCGGCTTCGCCAGCATGCTGAAGACCTCTGGCGGCAAGGGCTACCATGTAATCGTGCCGCTGGTTCCGGCGGCCGACTGGACGGTCGCCAAGCGTTTCGCGCGAGACTTCGCCAAGGCGCTCGAGCAGAGCGATCCGAAGCGCTACACCGCTACCCTCTCCAAGCGGGCGAGGCGGGGGCGCATCTTCGTCGACTATCTGCGCAATGGCCGCGGCGCGACCGCGATCGCGCCCTATTCGACCCGCGCGCGCCCGGGCGCGCCGATCGCCTGCCCGATCGACTGGTCCGCGCTCGAAAGAACGGCCCCGAACGCGGTTCATGCCGCGGACGCCGCGTCTCTCCCCGCGATGCCTGACGACTGGCGCGACTTCTTCAAAACCTCGCAGCGGCTGCCGTCGCGCGACGCGGCCGAGGAGGATTGAAGGCGGCGCCTCTGCCCGCGGCGAAAGCGCGACCGTTCCGTTTCGAAGCTTCGTCGAAACGTGAAGAACCCGGCCGCTGGGCCGGGTTCCCGAAATTTTACTGGGGCCAGGCTGTCGCGCCTCGCCCGGCCTGTTCATGCCGTCAGACGAAGCCGCCGGGGCGGACCGAAGGCGCGGTCTCGTCGAAACGTTCCCAGCCGTCGCGGCGATATTCGGCGATGCGGGCTTCGCGATCGATCGGGGCGGCGCCGTCGAGGATGGCCTCGACCGTCGCCGCATTGGTCTCCGAGGTCCTGACCGAAACCACGCTGCCGCCGCGCCGGACGGTCTCGGCATAGTAATGGGCCTCGTCCTCCTTGACGCCGGCGCCGGTGAAGGAGCCGATCAGGCCGCCTGCGGCGGCGCCGGCCACCGCGCCGGCCGCAGTCGAAGCAAGCCAGCCCGCCGCCACCACCGGACCGATGCCGGGAATGGCCATGATGCCTAGGCCGGCCAGCAGGCCAGCCGCGCCGCCGATACCGGCGCCGATGCCGGCGCCTTCACCGGCATTGCTCTCCTCGGCGCGCTCGTCGCGGCCGACGACGCTGATGTCGGCGGAGGGGATGCCCGCCTGCTCGAGCCGCTCGACGACGGCGGCGGCCTGGGAATAGTTGTCGTATGAACGCGTGACGGTGCGGGTCATGGGAAACTCCTGCGAATGGGGAAGGGCGCTGACGATCAGTTGCGGGTGATGTTGCCGCGATAATCGATCGAGACGTTGACCTGGGCGCCGCTATGGGTGGCGGTGCCGCGCCAGACGCCATTGTCGTCCTTCTTCAGCGCGCCGACATTGGCGTAGCCATTGGCCTCGAGACGGCTCTTGGCCTGGCCCTCGGTGAAACTGTTGGCGCCCGGCAGCGGGGCGTTCTTGTCGGCGTCCGCCTTCGGCGCCGGCATCGGCGAGGTCGTCGCGGTCTGGGCGCCGGCGCTGAGCGCGGTGGCGCAGACGAAAGCGGCGGCGAGCATGACTGTCTTCATCGAAGCGTCTCCTGATTGAAAAGCCGTATCTGGCTATCCAAACAGCAGCACCTGCCAGTTGGTTCCTGATTCGCCGCGGATTTGCTCAGGGCATGTGCATGGCAGCGGCGGCTCCGCGCATCGGCGGGCCGCTCGTCTTCGGCAGGCCCGCGCGGCTATGGCGGCAGTCCGGGCTCAGCCTCGCCCGGTCTCCTCGGTCCCGTCCGCGGCCGGTGCGGCGGGGCGCGGCTGGCCGGTGATCAGCCGGGCCGGGCGCTGGTCGCGGGCATGGATCCAGAGCCAGCTCAGCGCCACGCTCAGGCGGTTACGCACGCCGATCAGGAAGTAGACATGAGCGAGGCCCCAGAGCCACCAGGCCAGCCAGCCGCGCAGCCTGATCTTGCCGAAATCGATCACCGCCGCGCGCTTGCCGATGGTGGCGAGGCTGCCGCGATCGCCATAGCTGAAGCGGGCCGGCGCGGTGTGCCCCGCCAGCCGTGCCGCCACGACCCTGGCGGCGAAGGCGCCCTGCTGCTTGGCGGCGGGTGCGATGCCGGGCACCGCCTTGCCGCGTGCGTCGCGCACCGCGGCTGTGTCGCCGAGCACGAAGATCTCGGGATGGCCGGGCACGGTGAGGTCGGGCTCGACCACGACGCGACCGGCGCGGTCGGTCGGCACGCCGAGCCATTCGCCTGCCGGCGAGGCCTCGACCCCCGCCGCCCAGACCAGGGTATGCGCCCTGATGCGCTCCTCGCCGAGCCGCACCCCTTCCGCATCGCAGAGCGTCACCGCCTCGCCGAGCCGTACCGCCACGCCGCGGCGCTCCAGCGCCGCGCGGGCATAGGCGGAGAGGCCGGTCTCGAAGCTCGGCAGCAGGCGTTCTCCGGCCTCGACCAGTACGATGCGTGCCTGCGCCGGGTCGATGAGGCGGAACTCGCCCTGCAGGGTGGCATGGGCCAGTTCGGCGATGGCGCCGGCCATCTCGACGCCCGTGGGGCCGCCGCCGACGACCACGAAGGTCATCCAGGCGGCACGCTCGGCCGGGTCGGACTCGCATTCGGCGCGCTCGAAGGCCGAGAGGATGCGCTGGCGCACGGCGGTGGCGTCCTCGACCGTCTTCAGCCCCGTGGCGAAGGGTTCCCAGTCGTCATGGCCGAAATAGGAGTGGCGCGCCCCGGTCGCGAGCACGAGCGTGTCGTAGGGGATCTCCCCGCCGTCGGCGAGGCGCACGACGCGGCGCGCCGTCTCTACGCCGGTCACGCTGCCGAGCAGCGTGCGCACGTCCCGGCGCTTGCGCAGCACGTGCCGGATCGGCCAGGCGATGTCGGACGGCGTGAGCGAGGCGGTCGCGACCTGATAGAGCAGCGGCTGGAAGAGATGGTGGTTGCGCTGGTCGATCAGCGTGATCTCGGCCGCGCCGGCCTTCAGCGTGCCGACGAAGGTGAGACCGGCGAAGCCGCCGCCGACCACCACGATGCGCTGCTTGGAAGATCGCTCGTCCATGGCCTCCTCGTCCTGCGGCGGTCACGACTCCGGCCGGCACGCCGTTTCGGGATCGAGCGCGCCGCTCCCCATTCAACGACCATCGCCGCCACAAGCCAAGCCCGGCCGGCAACGCAGTGCAGGGCCAGGCAGATCACGGACGGCGGAAGGGTGAGGAGAGGCGTAGAGCCCGCAGGCTCCGCAACCCCGGCGAACGCAATCCCGCTGGATACTTGTCCTGCGGAGCGCTACCGGGCTGGCGCACGGAGTTGGAAGCGAAAGCGGGCGAACCGCAGCGAACCGACAAGCCGGGGAGGCCCGGTTCTCTATGTGGAAAAGGTGCTTATAGATCGAACCCCGCGGGGAGCTGGCGGGCCACGCCCGACGAAGATGAGCACTATTTCTACGCTATAGCCCTCTAACGCCGCATGGGGGAAGTTGGCGCGGCTATGCAAGCGCCTCCGCAACCCTCGTGAGCATCTCGATGGCATCTGGAGTCGAAGCCTCACGTGCCAGCCGTTCCGAATTCTGAGCGGCCAGGTGAGCTTGCGCCAGTGACGCCCGCCCTTCCTCCGTCAACTCGGTTCGTTGAATGCGTCCATGCTCCGCATCCGGGCTGCGCTCGATCAAACCTAACTGTTCGAGCTTCACCAGCATGGCCTGCATGGTCTGCGGGGTCACAAACGCCCGACGCGCCAGCCTTGCGTTCGAGGCGCCTGGTTCGGCTTCGAGGCTCACCAACACGTTATATTGTGGCGCGTTCAGTCCGATCTCCTTCAACTGCCGGTCCATATGCAGGCGCATCGCCTGCTGCGCGCGCTTCAGCGCATAGCCGAGCGTTTCATGCGGCAAGAAGGGTTGGTCTACGGGGATCGATGTCGTCTTGGGACTTGTCATATCAGGAGGCTTACATTATATCAGTCGCCTGATATTAGCCTCTTCCCTCTGAAAGGACAACCAGAATGCCGCGCCTCATCGGACCTGACTTCATCGGTATCCAGGTTGCCGACCTCGATGCAGCTCGCACGTTCTATACGGAGGTCGTCGGATTGACGGCGGCTCCGAAAGGACCGCCCGGAGCCGTGGTTTTCGACACGAAGCCGATCCCCTTTGCTGTGCGCACACCGGTGGTCGATCTCGATACCGTCGACATACTCGGCCATGGTATTGCTATCTGGTTCGGCTGCGATGATGCCGACGCCTTGCACGATCACCTCGCTTCACGTGCCGTGCCGATCGCCTTCGCGCCGAAAGACGGGCCGTTCGGGCGTTATTTCGCCTTCCAGGATCCGTTTGGCTACACGATCACGGCACATACCATGCAAGAGACGGCCTGAGCCGTGGCATTCTGGATGGGTGTCGCATCGGCAGAACACGCCCGCGGCGGACGCGACGGCGGCTTTGCACAGCTCGGGCACGGCAAGCATATTGCGGTGAAGTCTCTCAGGAAGGGCGACTGGATCGTTTACTACTCCCCGCGCGAAGGCATGGGGGAAGGTGAAACGGTGCAGGCGTTCACGACCATCGGGCAAGTGACGTCAGATGCGCCCTACCGGGCCGAGCAGGCGATGGACTTCAATCCGTACCGTGTCGATGTGGATTACCTGACGGACGCCAAGGCCGCTCCGATCAAGCCGCTTCTGGACAGGCTCCGACTGACCCGCGATCAGGGCGTCCACTGGGGGATGGTGATGCGCGGGCCAAAGCGCAGGCTGAACGAAGAAGACATGCGACTGATCGCGGAAGCGATGGGTGTTCTGGCGGAATTCTAGAATTCGCGAAACTGATATCATGCCAGTATGGGGCGGATGCTGGCGATATCTAACGTGGGCTTTGTCCCCGCATGGCCGACACGCTTATGCGTCGCAAACCGCGTGGCCCTAATGGTCGGCTTATGAACCGGCCTCAGCCATAAAGCTCATTCCGCATTCTATGATCGTATTGCGCGTCGATCGCATCCGCGACGGCCGAATCCTGCTTGGTCATAGCGGCTACCATTTGACCAGGCGTGGGAAGGCTCTTGCGATCCAACCGGGATGCCGGGTCCCACAGGCGCCCTCGGTTCACCGCCTTTCCGCAGTGGAACAAGACCTCGTCCACCGTCACGACAATGGCCGTCTTTGGGATCTTCGCCCCTTCCGCCAGCGCTGCACAATGTGTCGGATCGTCCACGATGTGACCGCGCCCGTTGATGCGCATGAACAGATCCAGGCCCGGGAACAGGAACAGCATGCCCAGGCGGTCATCGAACGTAAGGTTGCGCATCGACTCGATCCGGTTGTTCCCGGGCCAGTCGGCGAACGTCACCGTCTTGTTATCAAGCGCACGCACGAAGCCGGGCGGGCCGCCGCGAGGCGACGCATCAAGTCCAGCGCTCGCCCCTGTCGCCAAGCAGAAGAACGTTGCTTTCGCCAGATATTCGACATGAAACGAGTTCAGCTCTGGCGTCACCGCCTTCTGAATGTGCTCGGAGGGCGGCGCGTAAAGCCGTTCGAGATCATGCTCGGCGAGGTACAGATCGGGCGGGGTCATCGGCGTTCTCCTGATCTTCGTATAGCTGTTCAGGAAAGGCTGAGCTAAGCTATCGGAGCCAATCAGTATCGAGTTGCCGCCATGATTGAGGAAAAGTTCGCCCTTGCTGCTAGTGACGCTCGCGACCCACTGATAATCGCCTTCTACGAAGCACAGGCAGAGCATCGCGAACTAGGCACTCATAGTCATGCGCGCGGACAGCTATCCGGACTGCGCCACGGGCTGCTGACCATTGGAACCGATGCGGGAGCCTGGATCGTTCCTGCCGATCATGCGGTTTGGCTTCCGCCGCATCAGCGGCACTATGGATGGACCCATGGTGCCGTCGAGGGCTGGAGTTGCTATATTTCGGAAGCGGCATGCGCCACGCTGCCTGACCGCCCTTGCACGATCAGGACGTCGGGCTTGCTGCGCGAAGCCGTCATGCGGGCGTCTAGCTGGCAGGGGGATGACCTCACTCCGGAGCAGTGGCGCCTTGCACAGGTCATTCTGGACGAGCTGCGGGCCGCTCCGGTCGAACCCTTTGGATCGCCAATGCCCCGCGATCCACGCCTCGTCCTCATCGCGCGCGCCTTGCTCGACGATCCGAGTGACGGACGCAACATCCAGGAATGGGCGCTGTGGGCAGGTATCCCAGAACGGACGCTGAGCCGTCGTTTTGTCATCGAGACGGGCTTCACTTACACGGCTTGGCGCCAGCGCGCCTGCCTGATGCGGGCGCTTGAGATGCTTGCCGAGGGGCGCGCCGTCACCACCGTGGCGCTGGACATGGGCTATGATAGCGTCAGTGCCTTCATCGCATTCTTCAAACGCTCGTTGGGCGTTACACCATCGGCCTACTTTAGACGCACCTGAGAGGCGATTTATTCAAGCTACGCCAAGCCTAACTTGGTTCTCGCCGCCGCGCGAGGCAATCGGACGGAATTAAATTGCCATTCTGCATTGCGCTTTCATTTCGGTCATCTTGTCGGCTCGCGAACGATCCCGAAAGCCGTCGCTCATTCAGGGACGTCGAACGACACAACTGATGGATTACCGACCGCTAGGTTTTGGGAATGAGGAGGCGATAGCCGCCGTTTTCTGGGTGAACCGCTTTTTCCGATTGGGACGGTATTTTGGGAAAGGTGCGGGGAGGAGGTGCGATCTCATCCTTGTTGAACCCGACAGTTTCCTGTATCTGTCGAGCGTCGCGAAAAACGTCGGCCTGCGCCCAGCGTCCATGCTCCGCAAGCTGTCGCATACACGTCGATCACGTACCCGTGACCGCCCAGCGTCTCCGAACAACCGCCAGCATCGAAGGATGCCGCGACATTGGAGCGCGCACATGCGAAATACCATTGCCATCATCGGCGCCGGCCTTGGCGGCCTGACGCTTGCCCGCACCCTGCACCGACACGGGATCGAAGCGACGATCTACGAAGCCGAGCCGTCACCGACCGCCAGGAAGCAGGGAGGCCTGCTCGACATACACGAGCATAACGGTCAACGCGCGCTCAAGGCGGCCGGTCTGTATGATGCATTCCTGCGGCTTGTTCGGCCAGGCGAAGATGCAAAACGCGTCGTGAACAAGGATGGGATCGTCCTGCTGGATCAGGCAGGGGATCGTTCGCCCCGGCGGCCGGAGGTCGATCGGGGCGAACTTCGCGCCATGCTGATCGGCTCGCTTCCGGACACCGCTATCTGCTGGGATCACAAGGTCACGGACCTGGCGCAGACCGGAGACGGCCGGCACGAGGTCGGCTTCGCCAACGGAACCCGGGCGACAGCTGATCTGCTCGTCGGCGCTGACGGCGCCTGGTCCAAGGTCCGCCCACTGCTTTCCGATTCCAGGCCGGTCTATTCCGGCACCTGCTTCATCGAGATAGCGTTTGCCGCCCGCGACGCGCGCTATGCGGAAAGCGTGGCGGCGATCGGAGTCGGCACCCTCATGGCAGCGGCGCCGGGCAAAGGTATAATCGCACACCGTAATGCCGATGGCAGCGTCGCGGGATATGTCGCGTTGAACGAGCGGGAGGAGTGGATCAGGTCTATTGATTTCAGCAACGCTCGCGCCGGATTGGACTTCATCGCCCAGCAGTTCGCAGGCTGGGCGCCGCACCTTATCAGCTTCATCACCGGCAGCGTTACCGATCCCACGATCCGTCCGATCTATGCGCTGCCGGTCGGGCATGAGTGGCAGCGGAAGACCGGCCTGACCCTTGTCGGCGACGCGGCACACCTTATGTCCCCGTTCGCGGGTGAGGGCGCCAACCTCGCCATGTACGACGGCGCGCAACTCGCTCAGGCGATCATCGACACCCCCGATGACATTGAAGCGGCCTTATCCAGGTATGAGGAGGCCTTGTTCCCGCGAAGCCGTGAAGTCGCGGCCCTGTCGGCGCGGAATCTGAGGCTGTTCTTCGGTAACACTGCCCCGGGCAGCGTGGTCGATCTGTTCAGCAGCTTTGCGGCAACTGACGCATGACAGCAGCCTTACCCCACCCAACCACGTCCATTCCGATACCCGAAAACGAACATGCGTCGGGACGGCAGGCGCTGGGCACCTCGCCGTCTTGGAGAGGGCGGAGGCAGGACGTCGTATTCGATAGCCGCGCTGGAAGCCCATGCGGCAATCGACGGCGTTTGCGTATCCATAGCGCGAGATAGCGTAAAATCGGCGGGAATGGCGGGCCGCGCCCGACGATGATGAGCACTATGTCTACGCTATAGCCCTCTAATGCCGTATTCATCCGATAAAGTGGCGGAGGTGGCATTCATGCCCATACTAGCGGACTGAAAGACCAGCCTGCTAGTTGGCTTTCTTGCTGCCTTTCAACAAATGATGGCTGACAGCGTTGCGAACCGCAGTCTCCAGTATCTCGTCGTGGCCCTCAATTGAATCATCGTAATAGATGCGGTGGATGTTGAAGCTGGCTGCGCTGGAGACGACAGGAGAGATCGAAGCTATGTCGACGATCTCGCCGCCGACCTGAACGTTGATCTGCTGTGGATGCCCACCAGCCTTATTCAGCGGCTTGTAAATTGGCCGATCATACTTGTCGTAGTAGCACCCTTCGATCCAGATTTTCTCATCGACTGCAATTTCTGCCGAGACCGACTTGCAGATGCAATGCAGAAAGGCCACCCGGTCGACGGCCGCAAGCTCCTGGACGCCGGCGTCGACAGCCGCGACCTCGTCGGCGATTTTCCATATGTCGACCATTGGGTAGATTCTGCGCTCCGCGATACGACGTGCGATCTTGCTGATCGAGTCATCGCGAGCCTCCCTCAGGAGGTAGAGCGCGCCCCAGAACATCGTATCGTCCAGCAGCAAGGCGTTTTCAAGATTTTCAGGATCGTGGAAGAACCGCACGAATGGATGCGTAGACGGGAGCCCGGTTTCCTTTTCCCTACCCTCAGCGGCAAGTTCGAAGATTCGACTCATCATCAAAGCAAACATGTACTCAAGGCCTCGGGTCCGCTTGTGTAGATACAGAGTGGGGTAAAGCTGGAATAGCGTGACCGTGAATTGTTCAAGAGAAATGTAACCCTTGCTGTCGACGTACAGGAACTCACCGTGCTCGCCTTTGCCCCTGTTTAGATTTCTGATCAGCCAGTCCAGGTCGATGCCGCCAGAAGATACTCCGGCGAAGTAGGGGTCGCGCTTTGCGTAGTCGAGACGATCGGCGTCGAGCTGGCCGGAAACGATCGAAGTGTAAATGCAGCCTTTTCTCTTTTTGAGGATCATATCGGCAACGAGTTGTGGGAAATCTTCTCCGCCCAGACGGGTCAAGGTCTCGGCTATGGACGATTGGGTGATAATCTTTGGACCGATTTTCTCGTGGTCGACAGCGTCCTTCAGGCCCGGCCGCTGGGCCTGCTGGTCCGGGTTCCGCTTAAAATAGAACTCCATTGCCTTTTCGAAGGCATGGCTGAACATGCCGTGACCCACGTCGTGAAGCAGCGCCGCCGCAAGGCATGCTTGCCCCTCTCTTGACCAGTTACCCTGTCGGACATCGGGCTCGACGATTGATAGCATCCGCTTGGCCACCGAATAGACTCCGAGCGAGTGGGCGAACCGGGAATGCGTGGCCGACGGAAAGACGTAGTCAGCGAAGCCAAGTTGCTTCACGCGCCGCAACCTTTGAAAGAAGGGGTCCGACAACATGTTCTTCAGTTCGAGTTCGGCGTCGCCCTCGAACTCAATAAACCCATGAATCGGATCCTTGATCATTTTTGAGGTCATGGTCGGCGGCTCCCTATCTTGAAGTTACAAGCTTGTTCTTCAGGCCTGCTGGATTTTCGTCGGGCCTGGTGCCGGAGCCTCCCCGCACGCGGCCAATCGAAATGGAAGTGCCGCTGGGTCCGAAGCCAAGACGTCCGCGTCGAAATCGACGCGATGATAGTCCCGTGGATAGTATGAGAAGCTCTTGAGGGCGAAATACGAGTCACTGTCCATGTAGCGGCGGGACAGTTCCAGGCTGGCCACTTCTGCTGTCGCAGCATCGAATTCGTCGCTGAGATGCATCTTGGTGATGCCGGTACGGACGGCGCTGTCGTGTTCGACTGGCCGAGCACCTCGACGAGCCCAGTCCTCAATCAGGATATCCGCAGTTTTGGGTGGACCGTAAGCGATGACCGGCCCGACTGAGACACCCGCGATGCTGCTGGCATTGCTGTCCAGCCAAGCCTCCGTCTCGCGAATAGTAGTTTCGGTTTCGCCTGCGTAGAGCAGCACGTTTACCTTGGCCATCACGCCGTACTTGCGGCACGCCTCCAAAAGATCCTCGGCCTTCCGCAGATAGCGATCGGGCATGGGGGTCTTATTCATTGCCATGATCTGGGTAGGTGAAGCCGTTTCCAAGCCAAGGTCGATAACCCGCAGCCCTGCCTCGGCAAGGGCCGCTAAGGTATCGGGCACCATTACATCAACTCGGGTTTCGGTCCGCCAAGTTACGCGCATATTCGATTTCCGAACTTCATCGGCCAGCCTCGCGGCCCATCGGGTCGTCGGCAGGAACATTGATGACTGAAAATAGGGATGGATCTCGCCGCCGCCGTACTGCTCCCGCACCAACGCCATCGAACGGGCGACAGTGCTGGGATCACCGAGTTTCTCAACCGGGATGTCGCGCTCTTCGCAAAATAGACATCCCATCCCGCAACCGCGTGATGCTTCGATGCTCGGTTGGTAGTTGAGATAGCCCGACACCAGCGTATGATTCAGGGTAAAGCTAGGCGTCGGGACGGCCGTACGTTCAAGGATCGGGCTGCCCGTCAGGAGATCCTGGATGTACGGTTCACTCAGGCCCGGTGCGAGTTGGTCGGCTTCCGGGAGCATTGTCCGAAACCACGCCATGTCGGGTCCTACAACCCAGCGCCCCCCGACGACGATCTTGCACTCTGGATCAGCCGTTTTCGCCAGCCGACAGAAGCGCTGCGCCCAAGGCAGCGCGTAGAAGCTGGGGATTGATAGCATCAGCGGATAGCATGACGGAAATCGGCCGGCAGCACGCAAATCTTCCAGTACCACAGCGGGCGCTTGATGCTCTCCATGAACAAGCACAGTTTCGTGGCCGCCTATCTGAAGCACCGTGGCCAGAGACAGGGCACCATAGTTGAGATAAAGCTGACGACGGGCAAGCGGATGATCTCTCTTTTTCGGAGAAATCATGCCTGCGGAGACGAATATTACGACATCTGATCGGACCATTGGCTCGTTACGTAAAGGCGTTGGTCATTAGACATAGGAGGCCCAAGTGCCGTTTGTAAGTATCGAAGGCATTGATGGGAGCGGGAAAACCACACAGACCGACCTTCTCGCCACGTCGCTGAGGGCACGCGGCTTCAACGTATTGCGGACCAAAGAGCCTGATGGCGGATGGATGGGGGCGGAAATCCGCTCGATACTTATCAGAGACCGCGGCGCGCCGCTGTCCCCACAAGAGGAAATGCTTCTGGTTTTTGCTGCGAGGTACAACCACGTCCACCAAGTCATTCGGCCTATGTTAGAAGCAGGCGATTGGGTCGTTACCGACAGGTTTGTCGACTCCACCTTTGCGTTTCAGGTCTTCAATAATGGCGTCTCCGAAGCCGCCTTCAACGCGATCCGCTCTGAAATACTGGGCGAAACGATACCTGACTTCACGTTCATCCTCAATATCGACCCGGAAACCGCCCTCAATCGCCGCAGCATCCGTAACGGGAAGGACACCGACGATCCCGCCGAGGCCACCAGAAACTTCAAGCGTATCCAAAACGGATTTTTGGAAATCGCGAGCAGAGAGCCGGGAAGATGCCACGTGGTCGATGCTACCGCTTCGCCCCACGAGGTGGCAGAGATGATCATGGCAACGATTGATGAATCGCGAGCTGGTTCGCTCGTGCCGAATTTCATCAGCTAAAGTTTTGGGGTGCTGCGTGATCTGCGCCTCCGGGTTTAGGCCCTCTCGGGAAATGCTCGACGACGTGACGTGCTTTCGGTTATTTCAGACGGTTTGAGTGAGCGTTTTTCGAGAAAAAGGTGAGATGATCGCCGAACCCGAGAACTGATCGACGTATTGCCCCCTCAACGAGAAGCTTACGTCTAAGACACCCAGCTTGGCATCGGCGCAATTCGTGCGGTCATGGCGAAGAGTATCGCGCCACGGCGTGCAATCGGCGGCGTTCGGCGGGCCGCGCCCGACGATAATGAGCACTACGTCTACGCTATAGCCCTCTAAAGCCGCATTCCGTCGATTACGAACAAAATGGCGGCCGTTGGGAGAGTTACGCCGCGCGCCTCGACACGGCGAGTGACGTGCCGTTGATTTCGCGGTAATCGTGAAGCAGGGAAAACAATAAAAACGCTTGGCGTCAGGGGGGCTGCTTTGAAGATTTACGCCGTATCGATCGAGAATTTCCGGGGCATCCGATCTGCGAAGCTCGTGCTACCCGACCATGCTGTCCTCATCGGTGACAACAACACGGGCAAATCCTCTGTTCTGGAAGCGATAGATCTTGCACTCGGGCCGGATAGACTGAGCCGCCGCCCTCCGGTCGATGAGCATGATTTTTTCGAGGGCAAGTATCTTCCCGTGGCCGCTGCCGCCCAGGAGGGAGCCGTACCCGATGAGGCTGAAGAGGCAAACCTCGCCGAAGCCCCCAAAATCACCGTCGAAGTCATAATCATCGGCCTGTCGGAAGAGCAGGAGGCTAGGTTCGGCGGCAATATCGAGTGGCTCAATGTCGAAACCGGCGTTTTCTTCACCGAGGCCAACCCGGCGGGTGTCGATGCCGCAAACATCAAGGCGGCGCTGCGCGTGACCTTCATCGGCGCCTACGATTCCGATGAGGACGATTTCGTCGGCAACACCTTCTATTCGCGCAGCCTGACGGAAGCGGACAAGCCCGAGCCGTTCTCCAAGAAGGACAAACAGCATTGCGGCTTCCTGTTCCTGCGCTCCCTGCGCACCGGCTCTCGCGCGCTGAGCCTTGAGCACGGCAGCCTTCTCGACATCATCCTGCGGCTGAAAGAAATTCGGCCGCAGATGTGGGAAGGCACGATCGGCACGCTCGCCGCCTTCGACGTGGCAAGCGACCCCGCGATTGGGATTTCCGGCGTACTCGACAGCATCGACAAGTCGCTGAAAAAATACGTTCCGCGAGAATGGGGGGTGAAGCCGCACCTAAAGGTGTCGAACCTCACGCGTGAGCATCTGCGCAAGGTCGTGACCGCCTTCATCGCCACGGGCGATGGCGATCACGCCGCGCCCTTCTATCGCCAGGGCACCGGCACGATCAATATGTTGGTCCTAGCAATGCTATCGCAGATCGCCGAGGATAAGCAGAACGTCATCTTCGCCATGGAAGAGGTCGAAACCGCGATCCCGCCCTATGCGCAGAAGCGGATCGTGCATGAGTTGCGCAAGCTGGCCGCGCAGTCGATCGTCACATCGCATTCGCCCTACGTCCTCGAGGAATTCAAGCTCAACGAGACCGTGATCCTGTCGCGGGCCAATGGCGGTGTGCTCAGCCAAGCGCAGATTGCGTTGCCCGACAGCGTAAAGCACAAGCGCTATCGGCAGGAGTTTCGCACGCGCTTTTGCGAGGGCCTCCTGTCCCGCCGCGTGCTCATCGCAGAGGGCGCGACCGAGGCCAGCGCCTTTCCGGTGGCCGCGCGCCGGTTGTCGGAGCTAAACCCCGCCACCTATGCCTCGCTTGAGGCACTCGGCATTTGCATCATCGATGCGGGCACGGAGTCCCAGATCGCCGATCTCGCCGGTCTGTATAAGGGTCTTGGCAAGCGAACGTTCGGGCTTTGTGACAAGCAAACCGATCCGGCGAAGGCAACGATCGAAGCGCAGGTCGAGCGGCTGTTCATGCACGAGGAGAAGGGGATTGAAGATCTCATTCTCAAGAATACGACCGAGGATGCACTTGAGCGGTTTTCCGACGCACTCGACTGGCCGCCGCATATCCTCGTGAAATATCCCGATCCGAAGGCCAGTGTGATCGCGGCGCTGAAAGAGTATTTCGGATGGGCAAAGGGCAATTGGGGCATCGCCGATTTTCTCGGCCAGTGCTCCGAGGCCGAAATCCCGTCCTGGATCCGCGATGCCTGCATAGCGCTGAAGGCGATCTGTGATCCGCCAGCCGCGCCGCCTTCGCCGCCGGTCCCGCCTGCGCCGCCAACTCTCGCGCCGGGCGCCTAGAGGGTGCGATGGTCGATCTGACGCCGACGCAAAAGAATGTTCTGACCGCCGACGGACATCAACTCGTCGTGGGTGGTCCTGGCTCGGGCAAGACCACTGTGTCGATCTTGAAGGCAGCGAAGATCGCGCGCGAAAAACTGAGGCCGGGGCAACGCATCCTTTTTCTCAGCTTCGCGCGCGCGACCGTCTCGCGCGTGTTCGAGGCGATTGATGAAGAGCAGTCGGTCACGAAGGAGGAAAAGAAGCGAATCGAGGTGGATACCTATCACTCCTTCTTCTGGCGCATCCTCAAGGCGCACGGCTATCTGGTCGGGTTTCCGCGGCGCATGACGATTCTGACGCCGCCGAACGAGGCGATTGCGCTGTCGGCGGTCCGCAGCGGCTTCAAGCCATCGTCCAAGTTGTCGGACGAGGAGAAAGCGCAGAAGGCCGCTCTGGAAGTGGCCGAGCGCATGCGGTTGGCGACTAACGAGGGCAAGGTCTGTTTCGACCTGTTCGCGGAGCGGGTGGCCATCCTGCTGCATGGCTCTGCCAAGGTTCGCGAACTCGTATCGACCATGTACCCGTTTATCGTCCTGGACGAGTTCCAGGACACGAGCGCCGAGCAATGGCGCGCGGTCGAGGCGATCGGGAAGAGCAGCACGCTGATCGCGCTGGCCGATCCTGAACAACGAATCTTCGATTTTATCGGTGCCGATCCAGGGCGGCTGGACCACTTCAAGGAGGCGTTCAAGCCGTCCGAGCACGACCTAGCCGGGGACAATCACCGGAGCAAGGGCACCGATATCGCAATCTTTGGCAATCACCTTCTCTCCGGCAAGTTTCGCGACGAGCCCTATCAGGGCGTTGAATATCAAGGGTTCGCGTCGAACCCCAACCAAGCCTATGCGTCGCTCGTCACGCAGGTTCTGAAAGCGCGGCAACGGATAATCGCGCTCGGTCGCCGTGACTGGTCGCTCGCCATCCTGGTTCCGACGAAGCGCATGACGCGACTGGTGTCGGACAATCTGCGCGCGCCGTTCGGCAACGTGCCGCCGATCACGCATACGGCGGCGGTGGACATGGAAGGCCCGATCCTTGCTGCCGAGGTGATCGCGTTCCTTCTGCAAAAGCGTAGTCACGGCGGCTGCTTCGATGAATTTATTGACGTGCTCTGCAGCTTCTTCGACGGACGCGGCGGGGCGGCACCTACGAAGGGGCATCTGGCCGACGCCGCGCGCTTCAGGTCGGCGCTGGAAAAGTGGAATGGATGCCTCGCCAAGGGCAAGGCACCGCCGGGTAACAGTATCCTTCAGGCCACGTTTGCAGTCCACCAAGCCGCGATGATTATCGCTTTAACCGGACAGCCTGATGCCGACTGGACTGCGGTTCGAGAAGTCCTTGAGGCCGGCGCCTGCACGCGGCTCGCTGAGGTGGCACAAGAAGCCCGCAATGTCCGCCTGCTAGAACGCGGTACGCAGCTCCGTCAGAGCCTTTCACAGGATTGGCGCGACACCGGCGGTTATAAGAACGCCCTCGCCATTACGCGGCAGGCATTCGTCCAGGAGCATTTCGCGATGGCGCACAAGCCTGAGTCCGGCGTCGTCGTGATGAATATGCACAAGGCCAAGGGGAAGCAGTTCGATGAAGTGATCATCTTCGAAGGCTGGCCCAAGCGTGTGAAGGGAGAGATCGTGGGCAACCCTGATCGTATAGTCGGCGGCAACGTGATCTCAGGTGCGATGACACAGGCCCGCCAGAATTTGCGCGTCAGTGTGACCCGCGCGAAGAGCCGCACGACGATCATGTCGCCCAACGACGATGTTTGCGTCCTGCTGATCCCCATCCAATAAAGCGAAGGGGGGCTGGCGCGATGGATACGCGATGAAAAAGTTGAGGAAGCGGACGGCGATCCGACCGTGCAAGCCCTTAAAGATGTGAGCGCAGGATGCTCACATGAATAACCGATAAGGATAAGCATTTTTAGGTAAGTCGGGCACGTTCGCTATCGTGCGGGCCAATTTCTGCGAGTAACGAATGCTAACCGGAACAGGATCATAAAGCGCGTCGTTGTTCCAATCCATCTTGGTCAATGCGAGCGCTTCGTGAGCGATCAATTCGAGCGGACCGCTGCCGGCATGACGGATTAGTTGCAGAGGGCGCGGTATACTCTTTTTGCCCTGATAATAATCGCCTTTGGTCGATACTTCGGGCGCATTGCCCGCAACCCATACCAGCGCGGAGTTACCGGAGCGTACTACCATAGTTCCCCGAGGCACGGGATAGCCTGATGGCTTTGTAGGCGGCTTTTTTTGGCCGGACTCGATCAGCCAGACGCCGCGCCAGCAGGACGCCGAACTGACCTCGACACATTCGATCTCCGCGACCCCGGCTAGCGCATCGAACGCTCCTTCAATCTCGCTCTCTTTGAACGCCGTAGTCTTGTGAATGACCATTCGCTTGGGGAGGTTGCCACCATTACGGCCTTGGTAGAGTGACAGACTACGGGCAAGAACCGCGCGCATGTCGTCACGGCTCAGAAACGGATTCCTACGCGCCTCGGCAAGGTCGGCAACGGGGTCCTGGGCCTCGAAGGCCACGAACTGCATACCGCCACCATCCATGTCGAACACCTGCGAGCAGCACGTCACATAATGTGCGTCCCGCTGATCGCCCCGCAGCGCATAAGCGAGCCCTATATATGCTGTGTCCGTCGGTACGCCCTTCAGCGGTGCCAGCTTCCACGGCGTACCGGCGGCTTTCACGTAAAGAGCGGTTGCCAGTCTCCAAGCGAGCGACGCCTTGTGCGTGAAAGTGAAAACACGGTCGTTCAGCACTTGGGTCGGGATATTGTATCGAGCACCAAGCGCCTTGAGCACGTCGTGGGCGTCGAAGAACTTACTGCGTGTGGCTGGACTCCAGCTATCTGGGAAGTGAACAAGCACAACATCGAACTCGTTGCGCACCATGTCGAGCCGTTGGAGGGCTGCTTCCATCGCGTGATAAAGGCGAGCTTGCGGGTCGCCCTCACCGGGCAACTCGCGAACGTGCTCGGGCCATTTGATATGGGCCTCGCGCGGTGCTGCTTCGAGAGCTACGCGGAAAAGACGCTCGAAGCCGGGATATTGTGGAACATATTCTGACCTGTCGGACGGTCGATGCGCGTTCCGCAATAACAGCATCAGTTCGCCGCGTCGTTTGAAGGCGCTCTCCGGCCCTACTGTCGCGATCCTTATTCGTGAGGTGTAACCGCCGAACGACCCCTTCGAATAAGGTCCAAAGTTCGCGAGACCCCGAAGCGGATGGACGTCGACATGCGTTGTATCCGAGGGGGAGAAAGACAGGCCCGGCTCGGTGAGTAACGTGAACGGTGGAAGCTTTGTCGAAGGGACCGAACTGCTCATTACGTTGTCCTGTCGAAATAAGCATGGTGATGACCTGGGCGGCTCCATCCCGTGACTGGCAAAACTTCGAACACGGCATCCGTTCCCGCCCCGTCCTGTAGTCCGAAAGCTCGCATAGTCTTACCACCAGTGTCGGTGAGAAGTTGAGCCCACGCGGCGATGATGCTTGCCCAGTTTCTGTTATAACGCTGCGCCCAGCGCTCCCTGCGCCAATCGCCCGCCGGATCACCACCGCGCTCAGGACGCGCGCCCATGGGGTCGGAGCCGGAGTTTTCCGTGTGCTCGGAACTCCCAACCTCGGTCGCGTCGGCACGCGGAATGTGCACGAACGTGTAGGGCTCAAAGCCGAGCCACCAGCGCCCGTTGATAAAGTCCAGCTTCAGGAACAACCCCTCCTGAAACGGGAATCCGAGGCCAGGAACAGTGCCTGTCAGATCGCTTTTGTAGGCGTTACGAAGCTTGGACAGCACCTGCGCGTTCCGACGTGCCTGTTCACGATCCTCTCCGTCGCGGGGTGGGGCTATAACCACGGAATGGCCGGTGCGCTTGTAGCGCGGAATAAGCGGTAGGCGGCGCGCCAAGCTTCTAACCAGTGCATCATAGATGAGGCCCATGGCCCAACTGTCAGCGGCTGGATCGAGTTTGATTTCGCCATCGAGCGTCGCTCCAAGTGGTGCAAGCGCATCGAGAATCTCTCGATCTCTGCCAAAAACAGCTAATTCCCGCCCGTTCGCAGCGACTGTCGCTCTGACCCCTTTCTCCTTCAGCATATCTCGAACTATGGGAGAGGTCGCATTCTGCGTGAGTTTCACGCGACGGGCGGTGCGCGGCATACTTTCGATTAGCAACGAGGAATAGCGCAGGACTGGAAAGCTGCGGGCTTCAGTCGTCGGCAGTTGCACCGGAACCAAGCGTGGTGTCGGACGCCCTTCCATTACACGATAAAAAAGCGGCTTAGGTAGATCGGTTATCTTGATGACATCGGCAGCCAGTTCGTCGAAAGTCGCGCACTCGACGACGGCCACATCCACGCCGGCCGCTTCGGCCCGACCTAGGAATTCGCCTACTGCGGGCAGTAAGCGCGAAGCTGACGAGGTGAGCCAGTACAGTCCGTTGGGAAATGGCGACGGCGCATCGAGAATCGTGTTCAGCGCCTCCATAATGGAAGCGTCGCGTCCGCTATAGCCGACGAAAATCATTCCGAAGCGTTTGCCGGATTCCACCAGCACATGCCGCATCCGGACGTCCTGTTCCTCCAGCTCCGATCCCGTGTTCTTAATCGCGATCGACTGATAATCGCCATGGAGCTTAGCGACCAAAGGCCAGTCCGATTCACGGAGGCACCGCATGGCACGGTCGGCGGAATCGATCGCAGCCACAGTTGGGCGGTTCCGGTCATCTACCGGCAGGATTGCATTTGCCGAATGTGCCGACTCCTCGATGAGCGGATCGAAATTCGTTGTGAAAACGCTGTGGACCTTGCCAGCGGCCATAAGACTGCCAAGCACCTTATGTCCAAAGCAGGGAGTACCCTTGGAGATCGCATCGTCGATATATTGTCGGCGATGCCGGGCCTCTGGATACACCGCTTCGAAGGCCTTGGCATATTCCGTAGGATCACCGTCAGGCGGCAACAGCGAGTTCTGCCGGAAAAAGGCATCGATCCTGTCGATCCACACTGGATCAGCCGTATCAATCTCTCGCTTCGACAGATTTGTCTCGCGGCAAAAGATTTGCGCCTTGAAATCGCGGATCATGGCATAGCCGGTCGGGATGCCAGAGGCGGCCGATGCGCCTGCGCCAAGGAACCACGCCACAAGATTTGGCCTAAGATCGAAGGCGGTCGCGAATTGCGCGGCGGATATAGTTTTTATCGGCACAGGCTCCCCCTTTCAGGCAGTCGTGGGGAGCGGGTCGGTGCCCTCGCTCAGGATTGCGAGATACCCTCGGTAACTGAAAACACGGCCCCGCTTGCGGCCAGTGACCTCCTCGACGATACCGAACCGCTCCAGATCGGCGAGCGCCGCATTGACTGTCGGGGCCGAGAGGCCCGTTTGCTGAACAAGCTGGTTGGCCGTCAGATAGGGATTCTGCTGAAACAGATCGTGGATGCGCAACGCCGAGCCGGCCCGGTCGCTCTCCACCGTGATGCGCTCGCGGTCTTGCTTGAACAGTTCGACGATCCGGGTGGCCGCATCGAACGCCTGATTGGCGGTATCCGCGACGCCCGTGAGAAAGAAGTCGAGCCAGGCTTCCCACGCGCCATGTTCGCGCACCTCCTGAAGCAGGCGGTAGTAGTCGGCGCGATGGGTTTTGAGATAGAGGCTCAGATAGAGCAGCGGCTTGCGCAGCACCCCGTTGACGCAGAGATACAGCGTGACCAGCAATCGGCCGATCCTGCCGTTGCCGTCGAGGAACGGGTGGATGGTCTCGAACTGGACGTGCAGCAGGCCCGCCTTGATCAGAGCGGGCAGTCGCGAGCCTTCCTCGTGCATGAACCGCTCCAGCGCATCGAGGCAGGCATCCATTTCAGTCGGCGGCGGCGGCACGAAGAGCGCATTGCCGGGGCGTGTCCCACCGATCCAGTTCTGCGAACGCCGGAACTCGCCGGGGCTTTTCGTGCCGCCGCGTCCGCTTTGCAGCAGGCGCGCGTGCATCTCACGGATCAGGCGCAGCGACAGCGGCAGGTCTTCCAGCCGCTCCAGCCCGTACATCATGGCATCGACGTAGTTCGAGACTTCGCGGATATCGTCGATCGGCTGACCGGCCTGCGCCTCGGTCTCAAAGCGGAGGAGGTCCGAAAGGGTCGATTGCGTACCCTCGATCTGGGACGAAAGAACCGCTTCCTTCCGCACATACATGTAGAGGAACAGTTCTTGGCGCGGCAGTAGCATGGTGATGCCGTCCAGACGCCCCAGAGCGCGTTCGGCCAGACTCAACCGTTCCAGCAGAGCAAGCACGTCTATTGATGGCTCTGGCGGCAACGATGGCGGCACGAAGGCGCGCACCATCTCGCCTGCAACGGGCGTTTCGACGAAGCGGCCTAGCCGGAGATTGGGCGCGGGTTCGGACATGAGCTGAATATGATGCCGCAGTCTTATTTAAGCAATAGGTGCTTGGCTTAAATAGAAAATGAGCTAAGGTAAGCGCTCTTAAATAAGGGGCGATGTCACCATGGGCGGTTACACGCAGCGGGTCCGAGACAGTATTCTTCCGCTTTCAGTGGCCGGAACCCTGCCGGCTGCTTTTGGCGAATGGTCCTTTACCGAGAATACGGTCGATCACGAACAGCCCATCGAAACCTGCGAACTCTGCGGCCAACAGGATCTTCGCTACCATTTCGAAATCGCCAATCAATACACCGACGCGACGCTATGGGTCGGCTCCCACTGCATACTCCAATTCGACGTGGCCGTCCTTGAGAAGGGTCGGCGTCTGTCGCCGACAGAGGCGAAACGGCATCTTACCAAGCTGACCCAGCAGATGCAGTTGGAATCCTGCATCCGCACCCTTGAGCAGCTTGCGGCGAAGGAGAGCAACCCCATCCTGTCCGGCGCGCTTGACTACTATCGCAAGAACAAGAAGCTCACTCCCAAATATGCCGCCGTCGTTTTCTGGAAGCTCCAGGCTTTCAACGTCGATCATCACCCGTCGTTCTTTCAGGTCGAGCTTCGTCGCGCTCAGCACGTCGAGGATCTCCGACAGATGCAGACCGCGCGCGTCCATCGCTTCTGGAGCGCATTGACGACGGCGCAGCGGCGCAAGGCCGTGGAACTGGGCCACTCGCCGCCACAGGGATAAGCGGCGATCAGGATGCACGGATCTCCGGTTTCCCGGCTTTGCACATCCTGATCCGGTCCCCTTGCCCGGCTCCCGCTGACGCTCACGCCGGCGGGTTGCTCGGGGGCGCTGCCCCCTGGCGCGGTCAAGGGTGAAGCGCGGCAAGCCGCGCCGGCCGGGGTGGTCTCCCCGACCTTCCGCGCGGATGCGATGTTCCGCACAGCCGTCATGACGGACATCCGCTTGTGCAGGCCGGGTGATCCCCCTCCACCCCGGCCGCCCTGGCCCTTGCACCCCCCGGTCTCGCCGACGGGCAGGGTTTCAGCGCGGCGCTTCGCTGCGCGAAACCCAAGCCCATAGGGGAAAGACCATGACGACCATTGCCACTGATACGACCGCCATACCCGTTGCCGTGACCGGCGCGGAAGTGTTCATCCCGCTCAACAAGCTCAAGAAGCATCCGAACAACGCCCGCAAGACGCCGCACAGTGAGGCGTCCATTGTGGCGAAGGCGGCGAGCATCCACGCCAAGGGCATCCTGCAGAACCTCGTGGTGGAGCCGGAGCTAGATGCGGACGGAGCCGCGACTGGCTTCTATCTGGTCAGCATCGGTGAAGGCCGCAGGCTGGCGCAGTTGCTGCGCGTCAAGCGCAAGCAGATCAAGAAGACCGAACCGATCCGCTGCGTCATCGACACCGTGAACGATGCTGGCGAAATCAGTCTGGACGAGAACGTCACCCGTGAAGACCTTTCGCCCGCCGACCAGTTCGAGCGCTTCCGCGAGTTGGCCGAAACGCGCGGTTGGGGTGCGGAGGAAATCGCCGCCCGGTTCGGCGTCACGGCCCATGTCGTGCGCCAGCGGATGCGTCTGGGCGCTGTCAGCCCGAAGCTGATGCAGGTCTATCGTGGCGGTGGACTGACCTTGGGGCAGTTGATGGCCTTCGCCATCGTGGACGATCCGGCCCGGCAGGAGCAGGTCTATGAAAACCTGTCGTGGAATAAGGACCCTTCGACCATTCGCCGCGACCTGACCCGGATGCACATCGCGGCGACGGATCGGCGGGCGGTGTTCGTCGGCGCGGAAGCCTATACCGAAGCGGGCGGCGTGATCCTGCGCGACCTGTTCACCGAGGATCGCGGCGGCTTCTACGAGGATGCCGCCTTGCTGGACCGGCTCGTCATCGAGAAGCTGGAGGGGATCGCGGAGAGCGTGAAGGCTGAGGAAGGCTGGAAATGGGCTGCTGTCCATATCGACTATCCGCATGGCAACGGCCTTCGCCGCACCTATCCGCATCCGGTGGCGCTGTCGGCGGAAGACGAAGCAGCCTATGCCGCCGTGCAGGGCGAATACGATGCGCTGACCGAGCAGTATGACAGCGCCGAAGAACTGCCCGAGGATGTGGACCAGCGTTTCGGGGAGCTTGAAGCCGAGATCGAGCGCATCGACGCCTTGCGCCATGCCTATGATACCGACGAAATCGCGCGTGGCGGCGTGTTCGTCATTCTTTCCCACGACGGGGAAGCCCGCATCGAGCGCGGCTTCATCAGGGCCGAGGATGAGAAGCCGGAACCCGAAGAGGATGCGGACGGCGAAGGCGGCGACGTGATCGACAGCGTTCGCGTCAACGGCGATGGCGAGATCATCGAAGACGGCGACCGGGACGAGGACGGCAATGCCGTTTCCGCGCTCGAGACGGAGGACGAGGATGCCGGGGATGCGGGCAAGCCGCAGTCGGACCTTCTCATCCGCGATCTGACCTCGCACCGGACGCTGGGCCTTCGCCTTGCGCTGGGCGAGCAGCCGGACATAGCGTTGATCGCCGTCACCCATGCGCTGGCGGCGCAGACCTTCTATCGCGGGGTGGATGCTGCCTGCCTCGAAATCCGGCCGACCAGCAGCTATCTCGCGTCGCACGCGGACGGCATTGAGGACACGGCGGCAGGCAAGGCGCTGGCGGATCGTCATGCCGGATGGGCGGCGGATATGCCGCGCGACGTGGCCGACCTGTGGGGTTTTGTTGCCGGACTGAACCATGCCAGCGTCATGGCGCTGTTCGCCCATTGCGCCTCGTTGACCGTCAATGCGGTCAAGCAGCCTTGGGAGAAGAAGCCCCACGCCCATGCGACGGCGGAGAAACTCGCGACGGCGCTGGCGCTCGACATGACGGCGCACTGGACGCCAACGGTGCGGACCTATCTCGGTCGCGTCACCAAGGCGCATATCCTCGCCGCCGTGCGGGAAGCCGTCAGTGACGCGGCAGCGGAGCGGATTGCGGGCTTGAAGAAGACGGAGATGGCGGTGGCTGCCGAGCAGCTTCTGGCCGGAACCGGCTGGCTTCCCGCCGTCATGCGGACCGCGCGGCCCGCTTGGCTGGAAGAGCCGCAGGACAGTGACGCCTTCCAGATTGCTGCCGAGTGAGGACGGGCCGGGACTGCATAAGCGGTCCCGGCCTCCCACCCGTCGACATCCCAAAATTCCGGTCGCGCGGTGAACACCGCGCGACCGGCTGACCTCGACTGTTCGATGACTTCGACCGTCATCGGCACTATGGAGAACCGTCATGATCGCCGTGATGTTGATGAGCGTGGCGCTGATCGCGGGACTGTGCGTCCTGGCCTATACGCTCGCCGTCTATGCGCTGCCCTTCATGCTCGCCGTGGAAGCCGCGCGTCTGGCCTACGCCACCGGCTCCGGCCTGATCGGCGCGGGTCTTGTCGGCCTCGTCGCCGGGGCGACCGCCTATGGCCTGCTGGCGTTCGCCTTTGCCTCGCTGCGCTCGCCGGTCCTGCGCCTGATCGTCGCGCTGGTCTTCGCCGCACCCGCCGCCGTCGCGGGCTACGCCCTTGCCCACGGCGTCACGTGCGAGGCCGTTCCGTCCGAGATCTGGCGGCAAATCTTCTGCATCGTCGGCGGCGGGTTCGTCGGGGCTTCGGCCCTATTACGGTTGGTAGCAACGGCATCGCCAGTTCATGACCGAGACTGAACGTCCGTTTATTGATGTTAGGATTGCTTAGACGATCACCGAATGAAAGATGTTTCTCGTGTTAAAGAAACTGCCAGAACTCAATCTGCCTGATCCATATTTTTCAGGAACTGCCGGATTTGTCGGCTCCACACTCGAAGAATTGCACGCGGATATGTGCGCATTCGAGCTTTCTGTCGCGCTTCCAGAATCGGTCCGACGATCTCACGATGCTATTCGACACGCTTATATCTACGCGTATTTTTCATATGATCTGCTGACTACGGCAGCGAGCCAGACATTCCCTTGCCTTGAACTCGCTTTGCGCGAGCGGATCGGTCACCAGTTCGCTGGTCGCGTGGACAAAAAGGGAAGGCCACGCCTGGCCATGCTCGACGAGTTACTGAAATCCGCTAAGGAACAGAATCTGATTTCTTCAGAAATCGAATATCTGAGCAAGATGCGCAATATGTTCGCGCACGGAAGCGATGCCGTGCTGAACCCTCCTATGTTTCTGACCACTTTTGAAATCGTCACCAACATCATCCGGGAACTCTACCCCAGCCCATAGGTGTAGTTGCCATTCTCTTGGTATGCACGATTTAACGTTGCCCTGCGGGCCGCGCTTTCGGCTGCGCCGGAACCACGCCAAGGGCGCGTTTCCGCCATTCGGCTTCAATCGCTAACGCGAAGAGCGGCGGGTGCAGGCTCTTCCGTGGATAAAGCCCCACTCGGGTTAGCGAGGGCGTGGCTATGTCTGCTCACAGTGGCGGCGGCAAGATCATGACAGCGGTTTCTCCCGTTCTCGACATCGACGCCCTCGGCCGGGTAGTGCGCGTTGAATCCTGGATTGCCTGTTGACGAGAACGGTCACGTTGCTCCGGCGGGTGATCGGCTCCGGCCTGCCAACGCCGACGCTGCGACGACGGTGAAGATCAGGAAGCGCCCACGTCTGCCCGTGGAGGATGATAGGCCTTGCCGTTGAAGGTCAGGCGTAAGGTTGACACGACCGAAGGTTTGCGAAGGTTTGCGTGTCTGGCGCGGAGGCCGACCGCCGCCGATGCCGTGTTCCTTGGATTTCTCTGACAGCCACGCCCACGGCGTCCTCGAATGGATTGGGTCTGACCGAAGACCGGCTGCGCCTCGCTCGTCTTCCCGCAACGTCCGTCGCCAGCTTTTTCCGCCGCCTGCGGCTTTGCATCGCGAGGCAAAAAGCCGTCGTCGGCCGCCTTCCACTGCGTTTCAGCCCTACGGGTGCGGGGCCGATCGTCCCCGGTCGCACGACCACCATCGAGGTCGCGATGGGCGCGGCCGGATGCGAAAAGGAACACGACAATGGCGACTATCGGCACCTTCACCAAGAACGAAAACGGCGCGGGCTTCACCGGCGCGGTCAAGACCCTGACCCTCAACGTCAAGGCCAAGTTCGTCCCCACCGATGGCGACAGCGAGCGCGGTCCCGACTTCCGCATCTTCGCAGGGGCCACGGAATTCGGAGCGGCCTGGAAGAAGACCGCCCGCGAGACGCAGCGCGAATACCTCTCCGTCAAGCTGGACGACCCGAGCTTCCCCGCACCGATCTACGCCAGCCTGGTCGAGGGCGAGGACGGCGAAGCCCACAACCTCATCTGGTCCCGCCGCAACGGCGACTGAGCCGGGCATTTCCCGCAGCCCCACTCACCCGAGCGGGGCTGCGTCATGGTCATGGCCGCCACCGCCTCAGTAGGCGAAGAAAGGATCGTTCTTCTGATGGGCGCGACAGGTTTCGAATTTCGTGGACTTCGTCCACTTGGTCTCCGGAGCCTTTTTCGTATCGGAGAGGATCGACCACCCGGAAAGCAGCGTAATTACGCGCTTCTCCAGAACGATTTTCCGCCCAACCTTACCCTCGGCCGCAGCCTTGGCTCGATCAAAGGCTTTTTTTGCTTCTTCTGTGCTGACGAACACGCCCCACAACGTCGTGTTCGTCAGGCGGTGAAGCTGCTCCGTTCCGTGAAAGAAATAAAGGAGACCCTCTGCCTCAGCGCATTCCACAAACTCTTTGTACTGCGAAGACGCGCCGACCTTGAAATCATAGGTTACGAGATAGTCCGCCAAAGTATTTCCCTCCCATATCGTTGCCTTGCATGTGGGTATGGGCGTGCCCAAAGCCAACCCACCGCGTGTCAGGCAATACGGCGATCGGGGTGTGCGGATTTCAGGGTTTGCGGCTTTGCACATCCCGATCAGTTCCTGATGCCCGGCGCCCGCTAGCGCTCATGCCGGACGGGTCTGGCTAGGGGCGCTGCCCCCGCGCGGCGCAAGGGATCGCTGACGCTCGTCCAGGCCGGTGTCCCCGGCCTTCCTCCACGTCGTTCCTCCGTTCCGTGCAGGCCGGGTGATTCCCCTCCGGCCCGGCCGCCCTTGCACCTTGCTACCCCGGTCTCGGCGACGGCCAGGGTTGCAGCGCAGCGCTGCGCTCCAACCCAGACCCACGGAGACAGATCATGTATCATCAACTCGCCACCCGGTTCGGCCGGAACAGCCACCAGATCAGCGGGCGCGAAGCCCTCGACAACGAAGCCCTGTACCGACACGTCCCGTCCGTCTTCGCCCGCGAGGCCCATGACAGCCGGTCGAACCGCTATGTGTACGTCCCCACCATCGAGATCGTGGAGGGGCTGCGTAAGGAAGGATGGTTTCCGTTCTTCGCCGTGCAGTCGGTGCCGCGCGACGGCAGCCGCCACGGCCACGCCAAGCACATGCTGCGCCTTCGCCGGGATGACGGCATCGGCAAGCCGGAGGCGGCGGAAGTCATCATCGTCAACAGCCATGACGGGACATCGGCCTATCAGATGTTCGCCGGGATGCTGCGCTTCGTCTGCACCAACAGCATGATCGCGGGCGAGCGGTTCGAGGAAGTGCGCGTGCCCCATAAGGGCGGCATACAGGATCGGATCATCGAAGGCGTCTATACGGTCGCGGAGGACTTCCCGCGCCTGATCGACGCGACCGAGACGATGAAGGAGACCCGCCTGTCGCAGGACGAGCGGCGCGTATTGGCCGAGGCGAGTCTTGTCGCCCGCTATGGCGAGGACGAAAGTCCCGTCCGCCCCGATCAGATCATCGCCCCGCGCCGCCGCGAGGATGTCGGGCAAAGCCTGTGGAGCACGTTCAACGTCATTCAGGAGAACATGATACGCGGCGGGCTGGAGGGTCGCCGCACCAATGCCGATGGCCGCATTCGTCGCAGCCAGACCCGTGCGATCAACGGCATCGACCAGAATGTCGGACTGAACCGGGCGCTGTGGACGCTGGCGGAAGGGATGCAGCGCCTGAAGCGCGGATGATCGTAAAGCCGTGCAGCCGGATTTCCGGTTGCACGGCTTTACGTCTTTCCGGTTCCGCACATCCTGAGATTTTCCGCCGATCCATGGAGCCGGATCGGCGGGCGCGGCCATGTCGATGACACGGCCGCTGCTCGCCGGGCTGCGCCCGGCTCGCCAAATCACATCTGCGATGTTAAGTAATGATTCACCAATATTGATCGGATTGTACGATATACATATCCGATAACAGCAAGTTCAAAATATACCTCAAGTTGTGAACACTTCGTCTTTCCGGCGCCGACGGCGCATGGGAAGAAAGAGGTGACGCCATGCCGAGTTCTGACTGGCGCGCGCCGGCAGCTTACGGACATGCTCAGAGCATTCCTGCCGCCGGCTTCGCTTGGGAATATCTCCGTCGCGATGACGAGTATCGCCGCGACTTCCATCGCATGAAACGGAAATCCGGTCACGACATCGAGGCGCAGACCGCGTTCTCCAACCGCTGGGGGTTACGATTTCGCGGCGGACCCGGATCAGCCTGCCGATCGCGCCGCGCTCTTCTGGACGCCCGCGCTCCAGCCTGACGCCTTCGAGCTTCGTCCATCAGGCGATCCCCCCGGCGACTTCGCCATACCCATCGTGCTGCCGGAGCTTCCCGGTCTCGCGGCACGATCGGCGATCGACAGCGCCTGGCACGGTCTTTGGCGCGGATCGGGCGGGGAGCATCGATTCTGGCTCGCGGACCCGCCGCCGGATGGCCGGGCGAACTTCGTCGTCGTCCTGCCGCTCGACGCCCTGTTCGAGCTGCGCGCCGAGGCCGCGCTGCGGTTCTGGCTGGCGCTGGCCGGACGCCCGCCCGGCGACCGGCGGCACGACCTTCCGCCCCAGACCCGTGATCGGCACATCCTGATCCTGCGTGCACTCGACGCGAAGCTGGCCGGCGCCAGCTATCGCGTCATCGCCGAAGCGCTGCTCGGCTTCCAAGGCCGGTCGAAGAACGATTGGGAGGTCAGCCCCTTGAAGAACAAGGTCCGCCGCCTCGTTGCAGACGGCCTGTTCTACATGCGCGGCGGCTATCGCCAGCTGCTCCATTATCCGGTTCGCGTGCCACGCCACCGCTGAAGAGCGGCGTGGCCTCGGTTTCAGCCAGCATCTTCGGGGTGCCGGAATCACACCCTCCTGATTCCGGCACGCTGCAAGCCGCCGATCCTCCGCCACGGTTCGCCATAGCCGCTGTCATCCGCCGACAGCCGCCGAACTCGACCCGGAGGTCCAATCATGATCGACCCGAAGACGGGGCTGCCGCCCCGATTCCTGCGCACGCCCGATGCGGCCCGCTTTCTCGGCATATCGCTGCGGACGCTGGAGAAGCACCGAACCTACGGCACCGGCCCGACCTATCGCAAGATCGGCGGGCGCGTCGTCTATGCGCTGGACGATTTGCAAGCCTGGACGGCCGTCGCCGCCCGCAAATCCACCACCGACAAGGATGCCGACCGGGTGTACCCAGCGCGGCCCCTGACGCCCGCAGAGCGGGGCGCACGCTGAATGTCCGGCGGTCCATCCCCTGACGCCAGACGGCGCGCGCAGCGCCTCGCCGGTAGCGAGCGGGCGCGGCTCGATCCCTTCGTCGTCGCGACGGGCGATGCCAGCCCCCGCGACCAGCGCGACCTGATGGAGCGGCCGTTCTTCTCGCTCGCCAAGGCCAAGCGGGTAGCGCCGATCCTCTATGAATCCGGCGGCGTCCGCGTTGAGGTCTTCGCTATGCCCGAGCATGGCATGGCGACCATCTGGGACGCCGATGTGCTGATCTGGGCGGCGTCGCAGATCGTCGAGGCCGAGAACCACAGCCTGAAGACATCGCGCTTCCTGCGGTTCACGCCGTACCAGCTCCTGATGGCGATCGGCCGGGGCACCGGCGCGCGCGAATACCGGCTGCTCAAGGGCGCGTTCGCCCGCCTGCAATCGACCGTCATCGCCACGACCATCCGCAACGGTGAGCGCTGGCGGCGGCATCAGTTCTCCTGGATCAACGAATGGGAGGAGATGACCACCCATGACGGCCGCGTCGAGGGCATGGAGTTCGTGCTGCCCGACTGGTTCTATCGCGGCGTCATAGACCGCTCGCTGGTGCTGGCCATCGACCCCGATTATTTCCGGCTGACCGGCGGGATCGAGCGCTGGCTCTACCGCGTCGCCCGCAAGCACGCCGGCCGTCAGGTCCATGGGTGGATCTTCGAGGTCGCCCACCTCCATGAGAAGTCCGGCAGTCTGGCGCGGTCGTCCGACTTCGCCCTCGACATCCGCCGTATTGTCGCCCGCCAGCCGCTGCCCGGATACCGCCTCGACATCTGGCGGGAGGGACGGCGTGAACTGCTGCAAATCCGGCCCTCCCGCTTGTCCACAGTGCCTGTGGACGGGGCTGTGGAAACGCTCGTGATTTCGGGCGCAAACGGTATCGGGACTTCGGGCGCGGGACTATCGGGATTTCGGGCGCACGGACCGCAGTTAACCCTCTGGCCCGAAAAGCGGAATCCGACCGCTAACTTAGAGTCTAACCAAGAATCTAACTCTTTGTCTTTGACGCGGGCGGGCGCGAGCCATGGTGCCAGTGCCGCCGGGCGATCGAGGCGCGTGCCATGATCGTCGCGCTGCTCAACCAAAAGGGCGGCGTCGGCAAGACGACGCTGGCCCTGCATCTCGCAGGCGAATGGGCGAGGACCGGCAGCCGCGTCACCCTGATCGATGCGGACCCGCAAGGCTCTGCCCTCGACTGGTCGCAGCAGCGGGCGCGTGAGGGTTGCCCACGCCTGTTCGGCACCGTCGGCCTGGCCCGCGACACCTTGCATCGGGAAGCGCCCGAGCTGGCGCGCGATGTCGATCACGTCGTCATCGACGGACCGCCGCGCGTCGCGGGCCTGATGCGCTCGGCGCTGCTCGCGACCGACCTGGTGCTGATCCCGGTGCAGCCGTCGCCGTTCGACGGCTGGGCCTCGGCCGAGATGCTGGCGCTCCTCACGGAGGCGCGCATCTACCGGCGCGAGCTGGCCGCGCGCTTCGTGCTCAATCGCTGTGGCGCGCGCACCATCATCGCCCGCGAGACGGCCGAGACGCTGGCCGACCATGATCCGCCCTTGCTCGCCTCCACCATCGGCCAGCGTGTCGTCTTCGCCGACGCCGCGCAGTCCGGTCGGCTCGCATCGGAGATCGACGCCGACAGTCCGGCCGCGCGCGAGATCGCCGCGCTGGCCGCCGAGATCGGCCGCCTCAACATCGCAAGGTTCGCACCATGAGCGAACGGTTCCCGAAACGCGGCTTCGCGGCACGACCCGCCGATCCCGAACGCTGGGTCAAGGCCACCAAGCTGCCATCGGCTCGGACAGGCGACGGTGCTGCGTTCACCGCGCGATTGACGATCGATATCGCGCCGGAGCTGCGCGGCCGCATCAAGATTGTGGCGTTCGGGCGCGGGATCACCGTCGCCGACATGCTGCGCGAGCTGCTCACGCGCGAATTTCCACCCACCGAAGGAGACCCATCATGAGCGGCAACGCGGCTCCCCGCGTACGCGGCGGCCCCGTGCCGTCAGCGCTTCCATCCGACAGCCTGACCCAGGTCGAACTCACCCATGTCGAGAAGAAGATCGAGCACTGGATCAGGTTCGGCCGTGAAGTCCGTGAACAGATCCTCGACCGTCGTCGGCGCATCTATTCGTTTCGGCCGGACGCCATCTTCGCTTTCGTCCGCTGGGCGTCGAACGACTTCGGCACGATCTTCTCGCGCATCGACATCGTGCGCGCCGTGGAGCCGCACGAACCCTATCAGACGCTGCCCTTCGTGCGGCCCGGTGGCGACATCCTGCTGAAGATCGACGGCTGGCCCAAGGTCGAACAGGTGCTCCGGCACATCGACGCAATCCAGGCGATCGGCATCGATCCCGAGGATGTCTCGCCCGACCATTGGCGGCATGTCCACAACCGGCTGACTGCCGGACACGAGCCGCGCGCCTACACCGCCGACCAGCATCAGGCGTTCCTCAAGCGCCGGAGGGCCGAGCCATGACGCGCTTCGGCTATGTGATGGTCACATATTTTTCGATCATGGGCGTCTCCATCGCGTCCTTCATCCCGACGCCGACCCGGCTGGTGTGGAACGTCTCCGCCAGCGCGCCCATCGGCCTCTATGACATCGATCCGCCGGACGGCATCGGCGTCACCGATCTGGTCGCGGTCAATCCGCCCGCAGCGCTCGCCGACTTCATGGTGGAGCGCGGCTATATCGGCCGCGGTGTGCCGCTGTTGAAGCGCGTGATGGGACTACCGGGGCAGGAAGTCTGCCGCCTCCGCCGCACCATCACGGTCGATGGAATCGCGCTTGGCGACGCGCTCGACCGCGACCGGACGGGCCGCGAACTGCCGGTCTGGCAGGGCTGCCGCCGCATTGCCAGTGACGAAATCTTCCTGATGAACGCGAATGTCCGCCACAGCCTGGACGGCCGCTACTTCGGTCCGATCCTGGTCAGCGCCGTCATGGGCCGCGCCACGTCGATTTACACCGACGAGGACGGCAATGGCCGCTTCGTCTGGCGCGCCGCGACACGCTGACGGCGCACCGAACCTCTTTCCCAACCCCAGCAGAGGAGACCTCCATGCCGCAGATCGGTCAGTTCACGCGCGAGACGACAGGCTTCGTCGGGCGTATCCATACCCTCACGCTTTTCCGCGAACTCACTATCGTGCCGGCCGAGCCGTCCGATGCCGAGAATGCGCCGGACTATCGCATCCATCACGGCGCCGACGACGGCCCGGAGATCGGCGCAGGTTGGAAACGCACCGGCGAGCGCGCGGGCGAATACATCTCGCTGCTGATCGACGATCCCGCGTTGCCGCAGCCGATCCGCGCCAATCTGTTCCGCGACGACGACGGCGGTGCCGCCTGGTCGCTGCACTGGACGCGACCAGTAAAGCGCGCTGAAAGGGACTAAAGTCATGCGATCAATCATCAGGATCGCGTGCGGGATCGTGCGAACAAGCCTCGTCCCTTTGTTCGCGAACAGGCCGTCTCATCCCTTCGTTCCGCTCGAACGCAGGTCGGCCGGCGCGCGCAGCGAAGGTCCAGGGCAATCGAAGATCGGCGCTTTGCGCGAACCCTTGACCGCAGCGAGCACGCTGGAAGGCTGGCGTCGTTGCGGAGACAGGATGCCCGTCCGATCGGCGGTCCTTCTGCTTTCCGCTACGCTCACCATCGCGATGCCGCTTCCCTCTAAGGCGCAGTCGGAGCCGGTGCAGCATCAGACTGCCGTCGATCCCAATGCCGCCGCCATCGCCGAGGCGGCGCAGCGGTTCGGCATACCGGCGGCGTGGATCAGGGCCGTCATGCGCGTCGAAAGCGCCAACGACGTGCGGGCGATCTCGCCCAAGGGTGCGATGGGCCTGATGCAGATCGTGCCTGCGACCTGGGCAGATTTGCGCGCCCGACATCGGCTCGGCAGCGATCCTTACGACCCACGCGACAACATTCTGGCGGGCGCGGCATACTTACGCGAACTGTATGACCGCTACGGATCGCCCGGTTTTCTGGCGGCCTACAATGCCGGTCCCAGTCGCTACGAAGAGCATCTCGCCGGTCGTCCGTTGCCCGCCGAAACCCGCGCCTATGTCGCCACACTCGCACCGCAGATCGGCGGCGGCGAGATCACCGGCTCGGTCGCAGTCGCAGTGGCCGACCCGCTATCGTGGACGCGCGCCCCACTGTTCGTCGCGTCGGCCGAGCGCACATCGTCTGCCGATTCCGTACAGCCTGGTGAGCGGTCGGGCGACACTCCGGCGGCGATCCCGGTGCACGATCTTTCCGCGATCGTGCCGCAGTCGGGCGGCCTGTGCGTCGCTCGGGTAGCGACGGGAGGGCCGCGATGAGTATGGCGCATGGGTACGGCTGGCGGTCCTTTTCAGTGTGCAGAGGATACGAGTGGGGTTGGGCTGAATCAGGATCGGGAGGGGCAGAAGGGACAGAGAGGCGGGAGGGCAAGATTAAAGCGGACGGCACCCCATGGGTCCGATCCGGGGGGCAAGCCCTTGTCTGCACACTGTTTGGGGCGGCACCGTCGCCGGGCCTGCATAGTGCCGCGAGGCGCGGTAAAGCCAGTATCTGCCGTGTTATTCGCGGCACTATTCCCCGAAGCCGACGGTTTTGGGCGGGTTGCCGTCGATGAGCGCCGACGACGACAACCGCTTCCGGCCGAAGCCCGGCCGCATCCGCTCCGATGCGGCGAAGGCCGGCCAAACCAAGAGCTTCCTCACAAAGGTCCGGAAGATCGCCCACCAGCAGGGCGCGGCCTCCGGGCGGGTCGCGCGCGGGAGCACCGGAGCCTCCGGCAAACCGGGCCGCAACGGCGCGGTTGCGTCCGGCCGGGGCGTCAAGCGTGGGCGCGGCGCGGCCTTCGTCCGCTCGCGCAACTTGTCGAACGGCTGGAGCCATCGCCAGCCCGGCAGCCGCCGCGTCATCGTCAAGTCGCGTTCCGTCCGCGCCGCCGGCAGAAGCGGCAAGGCCGCCGCCCATCTGCGCTACATCCAGCGCGACGGCACCTCGCGCGACGGTGAGCGCGGCCGGCTCTACTCGGCGACCGAAGACCGCGCCGATGGCGACGCCTTCCTCGACCGCGGCAAGGACGATCGGCACCAGTTCCGCTTCATCGTCTCGCCGGAGGACGCCGCCGAGATCGAGGACCTCACCGGCCACACCCGCGACCTGATGCGCCAGTTCGAAGCCGACCTCGGCACCAAGCTCGATTGGGTGGCGGTCAACCACTTCAACACCGGCCATCCGCATGTCCATGTCATCGTAAACGGCCGCGACGATCTCGGTGAGGATCTGGTCATCAACGGCGACTATCTCGCCAACGGCATCCGCGAACGGGCGAGCGAGTTGGCGACGCTGGAACTTGGTCCCGTCACCGAGATCGAGCGGCGCCGCAAGCTGACCGCCGAGATCGATCAGGACCACTTCACCCGCATCGACCGCGCGATGCTCAACAAGGCGGAGGGTGGCGCGCTCGACCTGCGCCACGCCCCCGACGATCTGCGCGGCCAGGAGGACCGGACCCTTCGCATCCGCCGTCTCGGGAAGCTGAAGAAGATGGGCCTCGCCACCGAACCGTCACCCGGCGTTTGGGAACTGAGCGACCGGCTTGAGCCAATGCTGCGCGAGATGGGCGAGCGCAGCGATATCGTGCGCACCATGCAGAAGGCCATGCGCGCCGAGGGTCATGACCGCGATCCGATGAGTTTCCAGATTCACGACACCGCGCCCGCGACCCCGATCGTCGGCCGCGTCGTGGACAAGCATCTTTCCGACGAGCTGGGCGAGAACCTGACGCTGGTGATCGACGGCATCGACGGCCGCACGCATCACATCTCCGGCGTCGATCAGGCGAAGGTCGCGGACGCCCGCATCGGCAGCGTCATCGAGATCGGCGCGACAGACGGCGGGCCGCGCCCGGCCGACCGCGCCATCGCCGGCATGGCCGAGGACGGCATCTATCGGCCGAGCCGCCATCTGGAGCAGGCCCGTTTCGACGGCCGTGTGCCCGGCGGCGACTATGAGGGGTTCGTCGATGCCCATGTGCGGCGATTGGAGGCGCTGCGACGCGCCGGCATCGTCGAGCGGATCGACGCCGACCAGTGGCGCATCCCGCAGGACTTCGAGACACGCGCCACCGCACACGATGCGGGCAAAGGCCGCCAGCTCAACATCCGCGTCCTCTCCACCTTCAATTTCGAAAAGCAGATCACGGCGGATGGCGCGACCTGGCTCGACCGGAAGCTGGTCGGGCGCGGCCCGTCAGACATCGCGCCCGCCGGGTTCGGACAGGAGGTCAGTCAGGCGATGGATCGTCGTCGGGAGCGTCTGATCGAGCAAGGCGACGCCACGCGCCAGCAGAACGGTCGCATCCTCTATCGCCGCGATCTGCTATCGACGCTGGAGACGCGCGAGGTCGCCCGTGCGGGGGCGGAGCTGGCGGCCACCAAGCCGATGCCGTTCCGCGCGGCCGGCGACGGCGAGACGGTCAGCGGCACCTTCACCGGGACCGTCCACCTCACCAGCGGCAAGTTCGCCATCGTCGAGAAGAGCCACGAGTTCACATTGGTCCCATGGCGGCCGGTGATCGACCGGCAGCTTGGCAAGGAGGTGACAGGGATTGTTCAAGGGGGTTCGGTGTCGTGGCAATTGGGGCGACAGAGGGGGCTTGGATTGTGACGGATGCGGAGGTCGCCTTCAAAGCGTTGAGTTTAACGGTTGCACCTCCTTGAGAAGCCAATTTGCGAAAACCTGTATTGGAGCGTCGCTCAGTCGGATCGGCTCTGGCAGGATGAGGCAGAAGGTCTTGGAGATCGACTCCCCATCCGGCCAAGGCGCGACCAAGCGACCTTCCGCCAGTTCGCTTTCGATATAGAGGCGCGGCACGAGCGCAACGCCGAGACCAGCCAACGCGGCTTCGATTTGCATGGAGTGAAGATCATAGCGGGGACCGATCGCAGGATTGGTCAGCACGACCCCGGCCTCTTCGGCATAGCGATGCCAGGCGTCCGGGTTCTGGCGGCGATGGAGCCGCGGCAGCGCATCGAGGGCTGTGGCAGGGTTTCGGCCCCTGATCAGCGCCGGATGGCAGACCGGAACTAGCACCTCATGCAGCAAGCGGTGCGTCCGCATTCCCGTCCAGGCAGGATGCTCAAAATGGATGGCGGCGTCGAACCCGCTGCCGGCGAGAACGAATGGCTCCATCCGTTCCGCAAGATGCAGGGTGATATTCGGATGCCGCTCCTGGAATGGCTTCAGACGCGGGATGAGCCAACGCGTGGCGAACGTCGGTAGGATTGCGATGTCGAGGCTCGCGCCGTCGCTCGGCTGCCCCATCAGATATTGGCTGTCTCGTTCCAGCCGGTCGAGTGTTTCGTGAACCTGAGCCGCATAACGCTCTCCATTCGGCAAAAGCCGGACGCGATTGCCGACTCTCTCGAACAGCGTGACGCCGAGGAAGGCTTCCAGCCGGCCGATCTGGCGGCTGATCGCTCCTTCGGTCAGGGCCAGTTCGTCCGCCGCACGAGCGAAGCTCCCATGACGAGCGGATGCTTCGAACGCCATGAGTGCGGAATTGCTGGGAATCTTGCGGCGCATGACGGTTCCTGACGGGATGGTTCGGCCTTCGATCCGCCGCCACCTTGATATTAGGTCACTGAAGCATGATCCATTGTCGATATGTGGGCATGAATCGGCAGTCTATCATGAGAAAATATCAACGAAAGGCAAGACTGGAATGACAACCTTCCGGTCGAAGGTGGAATAATGATCTATACGGTGGAATGCAGCTTTGCCGATCCCGGCAGCGAGGCGGAATGGAACGACTTTTACAGCCTGGACAAGCTGCCAGCCCTGATTTCGGTGAGCGGCTTCCACACCTCGCAGCGTTTTAAGGCGCTGAACGGTGGCTGCCCGGTCTATCTCGCCCTTCATTCTATAGACGGCCTCGACATCCTGACGGGTGAGGAATACCGCCAGAAGGGCGGCGGCAATTTCGCACGCTGGCAACAGCACATCACCGACTGGCACCGGAACCTCTATGGCGGCATCGACCGCGCGCCGGGCATTGGTGAGGGCGAATATCTAGCGTTGAGTGCAACAGGCCCCGAACCTCTGATCCGGCTGGGCCTCACCCCCTATGCGATGCAGGCGGTCGCTATGGAGAAGTTCCCGGAACACCGCTGGCTCGCCAAGGTGGAGCGCGGCAACGTGCCTGACATCGAGCGTCTATCTGAAGGCGTCCATGTCTATGTGCCGATGACGGCGCAGTTGACGAGCGACGATGACGCTGCTGCCGGGAAGGCACAGTAGATCCCGATGCCGAATGTCACGATCTACATTCCGGCGGACAGGATGCCGCCGGACGAAGCTCTGGCTGACCTCACGGAGCAATGCACCGAACTCTGCACCGGCATTCTCCGGGCTGCACTGGCGAACGTGCATATTGTCTATGTCGTTGTCCGGCATGGCCGGGGGCACCCCGCTTTCGCAGAAATCCAATATCGCCTTGAGCAATTTCGGACGCCGCCAGTCATGGATCGGTTCATGGAAGGGCTGGACGAGGTCATCAAGGGCAATATCGGCCTCACCGCGCGCATCCGTTGCTTTGGCTATGAAGCATCGAGCATTCACGCGCGAAATTGAACCGACGCTTGGAGAAGAACCATGTCTAGTCTTACATTTCCCACACAACAGGTCGGTGATTTAACAATCACCGCCGTCAGCGATGGCTATCTTCACGCCGGTTTCGATTTCCTCGCGAATATCGATCCGGCCGATGCCTGCCGTATGCAGGAAAATGCGGGGATAACGGATCATACCTCGATCCATATCAACTGCTACCTGGTGCGCAGCGGCGGTCGCACGGTCCTGATCGACGCAGGAGCAGGAGGATTCAAACAGTGGGGTGGCCGACTAAAAACCAATCTTCTGCTTGCGGGCATCCATCCTTCCGAAATCGATGCGATCCTGTTGACGCACGCCCATCCCGATCATGTCGGGGGGCTGATGGACGCGTCAGGAACAGCCGTCTTCCCGAACGCCGAACTTGTCGCCCACCATCGGGAAGTCGCGTTCTGGCAGGATGACGGTAATCTGAGCCGCGCGCCCGAGCGCGCCCGCGGCAACTTCCTCGTGGCGCGTCAGGCTTTCGAGGGTTATCGCGACAGGCTGCGTACCTTCGACGGCGGCGAGGTGCTGACCGGCATCACGGCGATGTCTATGCCGGGACATACAGCCGGGCATACCGGCTATAGGCTCGATTCAGACGGCAAGGGCCTGCTGGTCTGGGGCGACATCGTTCATTTCCCGCAAATCCAGATTCCCCGGCCCGATGTATCGATCGCATTCGACCAAGATGCGCATCTTGCCGCCGAAACACGAGCGAGGCTGCTGGACTGCGTGGCCGCCGAGCAACTGCTGATCGCTGGTATGCACCTCGGCGAACCCGGCTTCGCGCGGATCAAGCGAAATAAGTTGGCCTACGGTGTCGCGTATGAGGAATGAGTGAGTGCCGCTGTCGGCGCGATCTGCGTTCGAAACTACAGAGCATCCGCAGCGGCGTGATGGCCCTTCGGCCCTTCGCTGCTGTCGAGGGCTATGATGGAAGCGGCAGCCATTCATCCACGTTTACGCGCTCAAACCGCACGCAGCAGAAAATCTCTGACATGCACGACACGAGGGTGGCGGAGTGCAGTCTTGTTCCAGACGAGATAGAGCGTGTTATCCGGCCCGGGCCGCGTCGTCGGCAGTTCCACGAGTTGCCCGCTCGCCAGCGCTTCGGCGCATAGATAGTCCGGCAACACCGTCCATCCCGTTCCGGCCTGGGCCATGCCGATCAGGATACGCAGATCGGGCGCCGTCACCACGGCCTGCATGTCGGGGGCCTTGCCGAAGACGTGCTCGAAGAACGGATGCAACAACGGCAGGGTCTCATCATAGGCGATACAGGGCAAACCGCACAGGAACTCGGCGGTGACGGTGCGCGCTTTGGTCCGTTCTGTAATAGCCGGTGCGGCGACCAGCATCAGGCGTTCCCGACCCAGTTCGGCAAAGCCATGGACGCTGCCGTTTGGCGATGAAGCGGAGACGGCAAGATCGGCATGGCCCTCGTCGAGCGCCGCATAGATACGCTCGCGATTGCCAGTCTGGATGCGTAGCCGCAGACCTTCCCCGACGAGCGGCGCCAGGGCGGGGCTGATGCGTGCGGAAAGATATTCCGCCGGGCCGACCAGATGGACGGTGCCGCTCAAATGGCTGGAGCGCGCCTGCGCCGCACCCATGGTCGCCTCAATCCCGTCGAGCTGGGAAGCGATCGAACGGGCGAGATCGTCGGCAGCGGCCGTCGGGGCAACCCCGCGTGCCTGCCGGATGAAGAGCGGCTTGCCCAGCATCTGCTCCAGCGAGGCGATGTGTGCGGACGCTGCCGGCTGGGTAATGCCGAGACGCCCGGCCGCGCGGGTCAGCGAGCCGGCGCGGTAAGTGTCAAGGAAGGTGCGCAGATAGATGAGGTAGTTCATGAGCGTCGAGCCATAGTTATTTCTATGACTGATAGCACAAGGAATGATTTTTGTCGCGTGCTGGCGTGAGCCATGTTCCGGACAACAACCGGAGTGCCCCGATGCTTACTAAGCTCAAGATTCTGATGATCCTTACCTCCAGCGCCACGATGGGCGAGCCCGACAAACCCACCGGCCTGTGGTTCGAGGAACTGGCGACACCTTACTACGCCTTCGTCGATGCCGGCGCGTCGGTGACGCTGGCCTCCATTCAAGGTGGCCCGGCGCCGATCGATCCCCGATCGGTAAAAGCCAGAGGCGAGAACGAGGATAGTGTGGATCGCTTCCTCAATGACCGGAAGGCGTCCGACGCGCTCACAGCGACCACGGCCGTCGAGGACATCGACGTATCCACCTATGACGCTGTGTTTCTGCCCGGAGGGCATGGAACGATGTGGGACTTGCCGCAAAGCACGGCGCTCGCTGCACTTCTCGATGCGATATGGGCGCAGGGCAAGGTGATCGCCGCCGTCTGCCACGGTCCGGCTGGCCTTGTGAACGTCAAAGATGAAACGGGTGCGCCGCTGGTGAGAGGTCGGCGCGTCACCGGCTTCACCGACAGCGAGGAGCGAGCCATAGGGCTGGCCGAGGCCGTCCCGTTCCTGCTGGAAACCCGCCTGCGCGCGTTAGGCGGCCGCTACGAGAGCACCGCTGATTTCCAGCCGTTCGCCATTGCCGATGGTCGGCTCGTGACGGGCCAGAACCCGGCATCCTCGGCCCTGACTGCCAAACTGACCCTCGAAGCACTGGCGCTCGCCTCAGCCGATTGAGCCGGGTCTTCGCAACCAATCAAAGAAAGTTACTTTCCATGACCACGCCGCATGCCCGGAGCATTCCGCTCGTCATCTATGTCTTCGCGCTCTCGGCATTTGCGCTAGGCTTCACCGAGTTTGTCACCATCGGCCTCGTCTCGGCCATCGCGAACGATCTCCATGTCGGCGTCGATCAGGTCGGCGGCGCCGTCGCCGCCTACGCGCTCGGCGCTACCATCGGGGCACCCATCCTTACCGCATTGGCCGCCGCCTGGAGCCGCAAGCATCTGCTGCTGGCGGCCATGGCGGTGTTCACCGTCGGCAATTTCGTCGTGGGTTTGTCTGGCGATCTGAACTCGCTGCTCGCAGCCCGGTTCGGATCAGGCCTCGGGCATGGCGTCTTCCTTGCTGTCGCCTCCAGCGCCGCGACCCGGCTGGTGGCGCCGGAGCGCGCCGGAAGCGCCGTTGCCGTCGTCTTTGGCGGCCTCACGCTGGCGCTCGCCTTCGGCGTGCCGATCGGGACATTCCTCGGTGGCATCTGGACCTGGCAGGCAATCTTTATGGGCGTCGCCGCCTGTGGCGCTGTCGGCTTCCTCGGGCTGGCCTTTTTGATGCCAAACGGCAGGGATGGCGGTGTGGCAAAGGACGCCTTCCATAATCTGGTCGCGCTATTCGATCGCAGGCTTCTTGGCGCAGCCTTGATCACCGTGTTGGCTTATACGGGATCATTCGCCCTGTTTTCCTACATCTCGCCGTTGCTGATCGAGGTGACGGGCATGGATGCGCCTCTCGTCGCCGCGATGATGCTGGTCTATGGCATTGCCGCAGCCATCGGCAATGTCGTGGGCGGGCGCATGACCGACCGGCTCGGACCCGACAAGGCGGTGATGATCGTCCTGATCGGGCTTGCTTTTGTGCTTGGCGCAATGTGGCCCGCAGCCGGTTCCATTCCTGCCATGACGGTGCTGATCGCGGCACTTGGGGCGCTGACCTATGCGGCGGTTCCCGCCATGCAGGCGCGGGTAATCGGCATCGGGGAACGGCACGCCCCCCATGCACTCGCCGCCGCCGCCGGTCTCAATATCGCCGGGTTCAATTCCGGCATCGCACTTGGCTCGATCCTGGGCGGTGGCGTGATCGGAAGTCTGGGGCTGGCGGCCACAGCGCCCGTCGGCGCGGTAGCCGCAATCGTTGGTATCATCGTGCTGCTGCTTCAGCGCAATGGAAAACGCGATTGAGCGCGCGCACGGGAGTGTCGCCACATCGCAACGCCGAGCCACAGGTGTAGGCGATGCGGCGGCTTTCCTCCCTTCAGCTCAACGATGAGAGGACGTTAGGACGAGGCGGCGTACGCTCGCCTCTGGGTTCGAGGATTCCGTTGGCGTCATTGATGCAGACGCTGGCCGTGGCGGAGCACCTGAACTTTCGTCACGCCGCTAATGCTCTCGGCGTAAGCCAGTCCAGCGTCAGCACCCGCATCAAACTGCTGGAGCAGGATCTTGGCATCCTGCTGTTCGAGCGCCTGCCGCGCGGCGTACGGCTGACCGAGGCCGGCCGGCATTTCGTCGATCAGTTAGCGGTCGGCATCGATCACCTCGACCACGCGGTAAAGACCGCTGGCTTGCTGGCGCGCGGCGAACAGGGGCATCTCCGCATCAGCGCATATGCCCTGATCTCCAACGGCTTCCTCGCCGGTCTCCTGAACCGCTACCGCGAAATGCACCCCGGCGTCGATATCAAGATCGCTGAGCGCAGCGCCGGGGACGCTGTGAAGCAGGTGCGTGACGGGCATCTGGATGTCGCGTTGGTGCTGGGCGCACCGGACATTCCCGATTGTCATTCCAAGCCAATATGGACCGAGCAACTGATGATCGCCTTACCAGCGGCCCATCCACTTGCCGACGGCGCAGGTGTCTTGTGGAAAGACATTTCGGCCGAGACCTTTCTGGTTCGGCATGGTGGAACAGGCCCGCAACTCTATGACCTTATCTTGCTACGCCTCGCCGAGCGTTGGCCGCGACCATCCATACAGCGCTTCGACGTCGATCGGCTGACGCTGATATCGATGGTGGAGCAAGGTTACGGTATGACGCTCGCCACAGAGTCTACGTCGCAAATCCGATTTCCGGGCGTGGTGTTCCTGCCCCTTCTTGACGAGCCGGGACCTGTCGTTTTCTCCGCCGTATGGTCGCCAAACAACCGCGCACCAGCACTCCGCAATTTCCTCGACCTCGCCAAAAAGGCCAGTGCTCAGCCCCGCCCATCTGAATCTTTCAGTAAACCCCTGGCTCGATAACAAACGCTTCTGCTACCCGACCCGAGACGATGAGGCTGGCTGACACGGTTCTTCCTCCGTCAGTTGCTTGTCATGACACGCGACCGACCGATTCGATCCTCGACAGGATTTCAGCGGTGGACACTTCAAGCGCAGCTGCAATATCCACGAACTCGACAACATCAATCCGTCGCTCTCCGTTCTCATACTTGGCGACGAAGGACTGCGGCTTGTTCAGTCGCTCGGCAAGTTCTGCCTGCGTCAGATTTCTGCCCTTGCGTGCTGCCGAGAGAAGTGTCTGAAGAAGTTGTTGGCGGGGCGAGCGCAAGGTTTTCTGCATGCGGAACGGCTCTCCATTGAAAAAGGGGAGCAGTTTTGCTAATCCTGATTTAGGATTATCCCATTTCAGGATTATCGTTTCCATGGGTCCGAGGGAGGACCAGATGCGCGCCAAACCCGATCTCGATCCTGACGTTGATGACCTGGCGCCGATGGAGCCGGACGTGACACTCTATGACGAGGCGCATTTCGTCACCTATCTGCGCCTGCTGGACGCCGAGACCGACGGCGCCGACTGGACCGAGGCGGCCCGGATCGTGCTGCATCGCGATCCGGTAGCGGAGACCAGTCGAACGCGGACATGCTGGGAGAGCCATTTCGCCCGCGCGCTGTGGATGACGAAGATCGGCTACCGGAAGATACTCGAACAGGCCGTCGAAGAGGCCCGCAACACGCGGCACTGACCGTCCGATTTCTACGCCATGGTATCCGGCAACACGCTCGCTGTTCTTTTCTGTTGCCTCTCGCGAAACCGCCTATTCTCTGATCGGCTCCGTCTCTTTTGCCGATTGGAGTCTGTATGTCGGGAAGCCGTGTCCTCTGGGGCCAGATCACCATAGTCGTCGCCATCTTGCTGGCGACGATCTGGGGCGCAACCGAGTGGACGGCGTGGCGGCTCGGGTTTCAGGGGCAACTCGGCACGCCTTGGTTTGAGCTGGGCGGCTGGCCGGTCTATTATCCGCCGACCTTCTTCTGGTGGTGGTATTCTTACGACGCCTATGCGCCCGCGATCTTCATCGAAGGCGCGATCATCGCAGCGTCCGGTGGGTTCCTCTCCATCGCCGTCGCCATCACCCTGTCGATCATCCGGGCGCGTGAAGCCAAGAACGTCGCCACCTACGGGTCGGCACGCTGGGCCTCGCCCGAGGAGGTGAAGGCGGCCGGGCTGCTCGGCCCGGATGGCGTCGTGCTCGGCAGGCTGGAGCGCGACTATCTGCGCCATGACGGCCCGGAGCATGTGCTGTGCTTCGCGCCGACCCGTTCCGGCAAGGGCGTCGGCCTCGTGGTGCCGACGCTGCTGACCTGGCCCGGCAGCGTCATCGTCCATGACATCAAGGGCGAGAACTGGGGGCTGACGGCGGGGTTCCGCGCCAGGCACGGCCGCGTGCTGTTGTTCGACCCGACCGACGCGACGTCCTCCGCCTACAATCCGCTACTGGAGGTGCGTCGCGGCGATTGGGAGGTACGCGACGTCCAGAACATTGCCGACATCCTGGTCGATCCCGAAGGCGCGCTCGACAAGCGAAACCATTGGGAAAAGACCAGCCATTCGCTGCTGGTCGGCGTCATCCTGCACGTCCTCTATGCCGAAGCCGACAAAACGCTGGCCGGCGTCGCTAACTTCCTCTCCGATCCGAAACGGCCGGTGGAGGCGACGCTGCGCGCGATGATGTCCACGCCGCATCTGGGGGATGCCGGCGTCCATCCCGTCATCGCCTCGTCGGCGCGTGAGCTGCTCAACAAATCCGACAACGAACGCTCCGGCGTATTGTCCACCGCCATGTCGTTCCTCGGCCTCTACCGCGATCCTGTCGTGGCGAAGGTGACGGCGCGTTGCGACTGGCGCATCGCCGATCTCGTCTCTGGAAAGCGGCCGGTCAGCCTCTATCTGGTCGTGCCGCCGTCCGACATCGCCCGCACCAAGCCGCTGATCCGCCTGATCCTCAACCAGGTCGGGCGGCGGCTGACCGAGGAGCTGAAGGCATCTGGCAACCGCCACCGACTGCTGCTGATGCTCGACGAGTTCCCGGCGCTGGGGCGGCTCGACTTCTTCGAATCCGCGCTGGCCTTCATGGCGGGCTACGGCATCAAGAGTTTCCTGATCGCACAGAGCCTCAACCAGATCGAGAAGGCCTATGGCGCGAACAATTCGGTCCTCGACAACTGCCATGTCCGTGTCGCCTTCGCCACCAATGACGAGCGCACCGCCAAGCGCGTGTCGGACTCGCTCGGCACCGCGACCGAGATGCGCGATTCCACCAACTATGCCGGCCATCGGCTCTCGCCCTGGCTCGGTCATCTCATGGTGTCGCGGCAGGAGACAGCCAGGCCGCTGCTCACCCCCGGCGAGGTGATGCAGCTTCCGCCCACCGACGAGCTTTTGCTGGTGGCGGGCGTGCCGCCGATCCGGGCGAGGAAAGCGCGCTATTACGAGGACGTCCGCTTCAAGGAGCGGTTGCTGCCGCCGCCGGAGCTGTCCGCCGGGGTCAAATCGCCGAAAGCCCAACCGGGCGACGACTGGTCGGCGCTGACGATCCCGACGCCCATTGCACCATCAGCACCGCCGACACCTGACGCCACTACCACCGATCCCGCCAATGCCGGCGTCCGCCGCGAGCCGGAACTGCCCGAACACGAGGAGATCGTCCCGGACGAACGTCCGGTGGCCGGCGAGTTCGACGTGCTCGACGACGAACCGGACGTGGACGCCGCCAAATCCCGAACCATGCGCCAGCAGGTCACGTCCGTCGCCGCCCAAGCGACCATGGACCCGGCCGACGGCATCGAACTGTAAGGAGCCGACGCCATGCAGACCAAATCCCGCATGAACGTCTATTTCGAGCCGGACCTGTTGAAGAAGGTCGAGGCGCTGGCGCTGCGTCGCAACGTCTCCAAGTCGGCCGTCATCGAAGCGGCCGTCGCGTCGTTCCTGTCGGCCGACGCCTCCGAGCGGCTGGAGGCGGTATTCGCCCGCCGCATGGACAAACTTGGCCGACAGGTCGATGGACTAGACGAGGATCTCGCCATTCTCGGCGAGACGCTCTCGCTGTTCATCCGCTTCTGGCTGACCGTGACCCCGCCGCTGCCCGACAGCGCTCAGGCGTCGGCGCGAGCGAAGGGCGCGGAGAGGTTCGACGGCTTCCTGCAATCGCTCGGGCGTCGGTTGTCGAACGGGGATCGGTTCCTGAAAGACCTGTCACGAGACGTTGAATCACGGCGCAATGGAGCGGTTGATTTAGAATAGCGGACACCCTGGATGGTCGGCGCCCTATATTCAATCCCGCCGATTGCCGCCTTTTCTTCGCTATGACCGCCGGCCGTTAGATACTTGTTGAATCGGCCAAACTTCCGGCTCTTTTAATCATCCCCGTCGGGGAAGCGTCTGTGTCGTCCCCGGCGAGATCGGGGATGGAATGGCGATATCGCACCAAAATTCGGAGAGTTTGACGCGGGGCGCGCGGATGTTGCGCACAGCGCTCGGCCCCGCCATCGCGCGATTTCTGGAAGACCCCGCCGTTGTCGAAGTGATGCTCAACCCCGACGGACGGCTGTGGATCGACCGGCTGTCCGAAGGGCTGTCCGACACGGGCGAGCGGCTCGCCCCGGCCGATGGCGAACGCATCGTGCGTCTGGTCGCCCATCATGTCGGCGCGGAGGTCCATGCCGGTTCGCCGCGAGTCTCCGCCGAACTGCCCGAGACCGGCGAACGGTTCGAGGGGATGTTGCCGCCGGTCGTATCGGCACCGGCCTTCGCCATCCGCAAACCCGCCGTCGCTGTGTTCACGCTCGACGATTATGTCGCCGCCGGCATCATGTCGGCCGGCCAGGCCGAAGCGCTTCGATCAGCCGTCGCCTCGCGCGCCAACATCCTCGTCGCGGGCGGCACGTCCACCGGCAAAACCACGCTGACCAATGCGCTCCTGGCCGAGGTGGCGAACACCACCGATCGCGTCGTCATCATCGAGGATACGCGCGAGCTGCAATGCGCAGCCCCGAACCTCATCGCGATGCGGACCAAGGATGGCGTCGCCTCGCTCTCCGATCTTGTCCGCTCATCGCTGCGCCTGCGGCCCGACCGCATCCCGATCGGTGAGGTGCGCGGCCCCGAGGCACTCGATCTCTTGAAGGCGTGGGGCACCGGCCATCCTGGAGGCGTCGGCACCATCCATGCGGGCAGCGCCATCGGCGCAATACGCCGCCTCGAACAACTGATCCAGGAAGCCGTCGTCACCGTGCCGCGCGCGCTGATCGCCGAGACCATCGATCTCGTCGCGGTGCTCGCCGGGCGCGGATCGCAGCGCCGCCTTGTCGAACTCGCCCGTGTCGAAGGTCTCGACGCGCGCGGCGAATACCGCGTCGTGCCGGCCGTCAACGACGGCGGCGACATCCAGCCCGTCCTCAACCTCACAGGAGATATCCGATGATCCGCACGCATTCGCGCGGCTGCCGCCACATGGCGATGGCCGCGGCCACCGTTTCCCTCAGCCTCATGCTGGCACCGGCCGCTTACGCCTCCGGCTCGTCCATGCCGTGGGAAGCGCCGCTGCAATCCATCCTACAGTCGATCGAAGGACCTGTCGCCAAGATCATCGCGGTGATCGTTATCATCTCGACCGGCCTGGCGCTCGCCTTCGGCGACACCTCGGGCGGCTTCCGCCGTCTGATCCAGATCGTCTTCGGCCTGTCGATCGCGTTCGCCGCGTCGAGCTTCTTCCTGTCGTTCTTCTCGTTCGGCGGCGGGGCGCTCGTCTGATGGCGTATATGGTCGATCATGCCGGAGACGTGCCGGGCTATGCGGTGTCGGTCCACCGGGCGCTAACCGAGCATATCCTGCTCGGCGGCGCGCCGCGTGGCCTGGCCATCCTCAACGGCACGCTGGCGGCGGCGCTCGGCCTGGGCCTGCGTCTTTGGCTGGTCGGCCTCGTCATCTGGGCCATCGGCCACCTCGCGGCCGTTTGGGCGGCCAAGCGCGATCCGATGTTCGTCGATGTGGTGCGCCGTCATCTGCGCATCCCCGGCCACCTGTCGGTCTGAGGGGAGCGCTCACCATGATGAACCTCGCAGAATATCGCCGCACCGCGACCCGTCTCGCCGACTTCCTGCCCTGGGCTGCGCTGATCGGCTCCGGCGTCGTCCTCAACAAGGACGGTAGCTTCCAGCGCACCGCGCGTTTCCGTGGCCCCGACCTCGACAGTGCCGTGCCAGCCGAACTGGTCGCCGTCGCCGGGCGATTGAACAACGCCTTTCGCCGCCTCGGATCGGGCTGGGCGATCTTCGTCGAGGCCCAGCGCCACGAGGCCGCGTCCTATCCAGACAGCACCTTTCCCGATGCGGCGTCTGCGCTGGTCGATGCCGAGCGCAAGGCCGACTTCGAGGAGGCCGCCTCGCACTACGAGTCCAGCTATTTCCTAACCTTCACCTATCTCCCGCCGGCCGAGGACGCGGCACGCGCCGAGACCTGGCTGTACGAGGGCCGCGAACGCTCCGGCGTCGATGGCCGCGAGATGCTGACCGGCTTCGTCGATCGCACCGACCGCGTGCTGCAACTGGTCGAAGGCTTCATGCCAGAACGCGTCTGGCTCGATGACGCCGAGACGCTGACCTACCTGCATTCGACCGTCTCGACGCATCGTCACCGAGTCCGCGTGCCCGAGACGCCGATCTATCTCGATGCCCTCGTCGCCGATCAGCCGCTGACCGGCGGGCTTGAGCCGCGCCTGGGATCTGCGCATCTTCGGGTGCTGACTATCGTCGGTTTTCCGACCGCGACCACGCCCGGCCTGCTCGACGAGCTGAACCGGCTGGCCTTTCCCTATCGCTGGTCCACCCGCGCCATCCTGCTCGACAAGACCGATGCGACAAAGCTGCTGACCAAGATCCGGCGGCAATGGTTCGCCAAGCGGAAGAGCATCGCCGCCATCCTCAAGGAGGTGATGACCAACGAGGCGTCCGCCCTCGTGGACACGGACGCATCGAACAAGGCGGCCGATGCGGACATGGCCCTGCAGGAACTCGGCGCGGACTATGCCGGTCTCGCCTACGTCACCGCGACGGTGACGGTGTGGGACGACGATCTCCGTATTGCCGACGAGAAGCTGCGGCTGGTCGAGAAGGTCATTCAGGGCCGCGACTTCACCGCGATGGCCGAGACGATCAACGCGGCGGACGCGTGGCTCGGCAGCTTGCCGGGCCACGTCTACGCCAATGTCCGGCAGCCGCCGATTTCGACTTTGAACCTCGCCCACATGATCCCGCTTTCGGCGGTGTGGGCGGGCGAGGTGCGGGACGAGCATTTTGCAGCGCCCCCACTGCTCTTCGGCAAGACCGAAGGCTCGACCCCGTTCCGGTTATCCCTTCACGTCGGCGACGTCGGGCATACGCTCGTCGTCGGCCCGACCGGCGCCGGCAAGTCCGTGCTGCTGGCGCTGATGGCGCTCCAGTTCCGGCGCTACGTCGGCGCGCAGGTCTTCGCCTTCGACTTCGGCGGATCGATCCGCGCGGCGGCGCTCGCCATGCGCGGCGACTGGCACGATCTCGGCGGCAACCTGTCGGAAGGAGCCGACGACAGCGTGTCGCTCCAGCCGCTGGCCCGCGTCGATGACGTACCCGAACGCGCGTGGGCGGCTGACTGGATCGTCGCTATCCTGATGCGCGAGGGCGTCGCCATCACCCCTGAGGTCAAGGAATATATCTGGACGGCGCTGACCTCGCTGGCCAGCGCGCCAGTCGAGGAACGCACCATCACGGGTCTCGCGGTCCTGCTGCAATCGAACGACCTCAAGCAGGCGCTGCGACCCTATTGCGTCGGCGGTCCCTATGGCCGGCTGCTCGATGCCGAGGCCGAATATCTCGGCTCCGCTACGGTTCAGGCGTTCGAGACCGAAGGATTGATCGGCACCGAGGCCGCGCCTGCCGTATTAACCTATCTGTTCCACCGCATCGGCGACCGGCTCGACGGTTCGCCCACGCTCATCATCATCGACGAAGGCTGGCTGGCGCTCGATGACGAGGGATTCGCCAGCCAACTCCGCGAATGGCTGAAGACGCTGCGCAAGAAGAACGCCAGCGTCATCTTCGCCACCCAGTCGTTGAGCGACATCGATGGCAGCGCCATCGCCCCCGCCATCATCGAAAGCTGCCAGACCCGGCTTCTGCTCCCGAACGAGCGGGCGATCGAGCCACAGATCACCGCCATCTATCGCCGCTTCGGCCTCAATGATCGCCAGATCGAGATACTCGCGCGGGCGACACCCAAGCGCGATTATTACTGCCAGTCGCGGCGCGGCAACCGGCTGTTCGAGCTGGGCCTGTCAGACGTGGCGCTGGCGCTCAGCGCCGTCTCGTCGAAGACCGACCAGACCGAGATCGCCCGTATCGTCGCTGAGCATGGCCGGGACGGCTTCCTCGCCGCCTGGCTGCGCCATCGGGGCCTCGCCTGGGCGGCCGACCTCATCCCCGACCTCAACAACCAGGAGATTTCATCATGACGCTTCGTCATTTCCGCAGCCGTTCGCGCGCGGCGTTTGTCGCCGCATCCATCCTTTCCGTGCCGCTGGCGCTGTCGCCGATCGTCACCACGCCCGCCGCCGCGCAGTGGACCGTGTTCGATCCGTCGAACTATGCGCAGAACATCCTGACGGCAGCGCGCACGCTCCAATCGGTCAATCAGCAAATCATCCAGCTTCAGAACGAAGCGACGATGCTGATCAATCAGGCCCGCAATCTGGCGAGCCTGCCATATTCGTCGCTCCAGCAATTGCAGCAGTCGGTCCAGCGCACCCAACAGCTTCTCAGCCAGGCGCAGAACATCGCTTTTGACGTCCAGCAGATCGACCGGGCTTTCCAGCAGCAATATGGCAACGTCTCGATGTCGGTCTCCGACAGCCAACTGGTCGCGGACGCCCGCTCGCGCTGGCAGAACACCGTCGGCGGCTTGCAGGACGCGATGAAGGTGCAGGCCGGTGTCGTCGGCAATATCGACACCAACCGCGCCCAGATGTCGGCGCTGGTCGGATCGAGCCAGTCCGCGACCGGCGCGCTCCAGGCAACGCAGGCCGGCAACCAGCTTCTCGCACTCCAGGCCCAGCAGCTCGCCGATCTCACTGCCGTCGTCGCCGCCAACGGCCGTGCGCAGGCGCTGACCGAGGCCGAACGCGCGGCGGCGGCCGAACAAGGGCGCGAGCAGCGTCGCCGCTTTCTGACGCCGGGCACGGGCTACCAGCCCGGCAACGCCCGGATGTTCAACAACGGCAACAACTGACCGGGGGAGACGCGCCATGGACGGCAAGACCCTCGCGCTCCTCGGCGCCGTCATCTTCGTCGCCATCGCCGTGACCGCCACGGCGATCGAGATGACCCGACAGGATGAGACACCGGCGAACCCGGTCGCGTCGATGATCGCACCGTCCGCTCCCGATCCGTTGCGCGAGGGACAGCGCCGGTGCCAGCGCCTCGGCGAGGCCGGCGCGCGTGACGCCGAGTGCCTGCGCGTCTGGGCCGAGAGCCGCGACCGCTTCCTCGGTCTCGATCGGAAACAGCCGCCGACGGCCCCGCAGGCCGCGTCGCCCGCAACCCCGAATGACGATCCCATCACCAAACAGATCGCGCCGGTAGAGCCGAGCATGGCCGGGGAGCGCTGACGATGGGCGGCACCGGCGTCATCGACCAGTTCCTGGCGGTCTTCACCCGCTACATCGATAGCGGCTTCGGCCTGCTGTCGGGCGAGGTCACCTTCGTCGCCACGACGCTTATCGTCATCGACGTGACGCTGGCGGCTTTGTTCTGGTCGATGGGCGGCGATGACGACATCATCAGCCGCCTTATCAAGAAGACGCTGTTCGTCGGGGTTTTCGCCTACATCATCGGCAACTGGAATAATCTTGCCCGCATCGTCTTCGATAGTTTCGCGGGTCTCGGTCTCAAGGCGTCCGGCACGGGCTTTACGACCGCCGATCTGCTGCGCCCCGGCAAAGTGGCGCAGGTCGGCCTCGACGCCGGGCGACCGCTGCTCGAATCCATTTCCGGCCTGATGGGCTGGATCTCGTTCTTCGAGAACTTCATCCAGATCGTCTGCCTGCTGTTCGCCTGGGCGCTGGTGCTGCTGGCCTTCTTCATCCTCGCCATCCAGCTCTTCGTCACCCTGATCGAGTTCAAGCTGACGACGCTCGCCGGCTTCGTGCTCATTCCCTTCGGCCTGTTCGGCAAATCCGCCTTCATGGCCGAACGGGTGCTGGGCAACGTCATCTCGTCCGGGATCAAGGTGCTGGTGCTCGCCGTCATCATCGGTATCGGCTCGACGCTGTTTAGCCAGTTCACTGCCGGCTTCGGCGGCACCGCGCCGACGATCGACGACGCGATGGCGATCGTGCTGGCCGCGCTGTCGCTGCTCGGCCTGGGCATCTTCGGTCCCGGCATCGCCAACGGTCTCGTCTCCGGCGGCCCGCAGCTCGGTGCGGGTTCGGCCATTGGAACTGGTCTCGCTGCGGGCGGTATGGTCGCCGCCGGAGGCGCTGCGATCGGCGCCGTCGCGTCCGGCGGTGCCGCCCTCGCCGGAGGCGCTGCCGCCGCCGCCCGTGGCGGGGCGACCCTCGCGGGTGGTGCGACCGCCGCCTATCGGGCTGGTGGCGCATCGGGCGTCGCCAGTACCGGCGCGTCCCAGGCCGGCTCCGCCATCGCCAGCCCGTTCAAGCGCGCCGCCGCGTCGATGAAGGATAGTTTTCAGGCCGGCGAACGGGCCGCCATCGGCGACGCCGCGCCGAGCGAGAGCACGGATGCTCCATCCGCATCTTCTTCGTCCGCCAGCGCTGACGGCCCGCCCGCATGGGCCAAGCGCATGAAGCGCGGCCAGCAGGCCGCCCACGGCATCCAGGCCGCCGCCCATGCCGTCAAGTCCGGCGACAGCCACGGCGGCGGTTCTTCCGTCAACCTCTCCGAAAGCGACCGATGATGTTCAAACGACCCGCCACCCATTACGGCAAGACGCCGCAACCCGAGACTCCATACCAACGCGCCGCCCAGGTCTGGGACGACCGCATCGGTTCGGCCCGCGTTCAGGCGAGGAACTGGCGGCTGATGGCGTTCGGCTCGCTGATCCTCTCCGCGGGGCTGTCCAGCGCTCTGGTCTGGCAATCCGCCAATGGCTCGATCGTCCCGTGGGTGGTGCAGGTCGACAGGCTCGGTCAGGCCCAGGCCATCGCACCGGCCGTCGCGGACTATCGTCCGACCGATCCGCAGATCGCCTGGCACCTCGCGCGCTTCATCGAACAGGTCCGCTCGATCCCGGCCGATGCCATCCTCGTGCGCCAGAACTGGTTGCGGGCCTATGAGTTCACGACCGATCGCGGTGCGATGGCGCTCAACGACTATGCCCGCGTCAACGACCCCTTCACGAAAGTCGGCAAGCAGCAGATCGCCGTCGATGTCTCGTCCGTCATCCGGGCGTCCCCCGACAGCTTCCGCGTCGCTTGGGTCGAGCGCCGCTATCAGGACGGCAGCCTCGCGGAGACCTCGCGCTGGACCGCCATCCTCACCATCGCCGTCGCGCCACCCCGCGACGCCGAAAAGCTCCGGGCCAATCCGCTCGGAATCTACGTCAACGCCATCAACTGGTCGAAGGAGCTTGGACAATGATCCGGCCGTCTCAACTGACCGCCGGATCTCCGGCGAACTGCCTCGCACGTCTACAGCCAAAAAACGTGTGCGAGACTACGTCTCTCCGTAAAGCCGGATTTGCGCTTCTACTGCTGTCCGCAACGGCGCTCGCCGGCTGCGCCACGACGCAAAAACCGCCAGAGATCGCCTATGACGACGCCGCGCCCGCCGTGCAGACCGTCGATCCGCCGTCGCCCGTCACCGTCGTCGAACTGCCGCGTCCTCTGCCTCTACCGGGGCAGATGAAGCCGGTGGAGCGTTCGCGTCAGACACCCGAGCCGGCCGACCCCGCCGCCCGCGTCAACCAGGCCAACGCCGCCGCACGCATCCAGCCGGTGCGGGACGGCTTCATCAACGCCATGCAGGTCTATCCCTATACTGGCGGCGCGCTCTATCAGGTTTACACCGCCGTCGGGCAGATCACCGACATCGCGCTCCAGCCCGGCGAAACCCTCGTCGGGTCCGGCCCGGTCGCCGCTGGCGACACCGTGCGCTGGATCATCGGCGATACGCTCAGCGGCTCCGGCGCGACCCAGCAGGTGCATATCCTGGTGAAGCCGACGCGGCCCGAGCTGATGACCAACCTCGTCATCAACACCAATCTGCGCACCTATCACATGGAACTGCGCTCGACCGATCGGACCTACATGGCCTCGGTGTCCTGGCAGTATCCGCAGGACCAGCTCATCGCCCTGCGCCGGCAGAATGCCCAGGCCGAGGCCGCGCAGCCGGTCGCCTCCGGCGTCGATCTCGCCAACGTCAATTTCCGCTATGCGATTGAGGGCGACCGTGCGCCGTGGCGGCCGCTACGCGCGTTCGATGACGGCCGGCAGGTGTTCATCGAATTCCCGCGCGGCATAGCCCAGGGCGAGATGCCGCCGCTGTTCGTCGTCGGTCCCGAGGGCGACACCTCCGAACTGGTGAACTACCGGGTGCGCGGCCGTCACATGATCATCGACCGGCTGTTCGCCGCCGCCGAACTGCGCCTCGGCACCGGCGACCATCAGAAGCGCGTCCGCATCACCCGCACCGACGGGAGGCCGGCATCGTGAGCGAGATCGATCCCGACAAGAGCGCGAAGCCAGGGCCGACGCCGGACGACGATGACGCCCGGCCACTCACGGGCGAACCCGTCGCACCCATGCGCCTTCGCGCGGAACCGCCGCGCGTCACCCGGTTGTCGCGGAAGGTTCTGGCCGGTCTCGGCTTGGTCGGCAGCCTCAGTATCGGCGGCGCACTGATCTATGCGCTCCAGACTCGCGATGGCGGAGGCGGAAACAGCGAACTCTATTCGACCGAGAACCGCTCGACCGCCGATGGTCTCAACGGCCTGCCGCGTGACTATACCGGCCCGGTTCTAGGTCCGCCGCTGCCCGGAGATCTCGGTCGGCCTATCCTTGATGCGCAGAACCGCGGCCAGCCCGTGCCCGCGCCGGGCATGGTCACGCCCGGCGCGGTGACACCCGGCCTCAGCGCCGAAGAGCAGCGCCGGCTTCAGGAGATCGAAGCGGCGCGGACCGGACGGCTGTTTGCTTCGACCGAGACGCGGACTACCGCGCCGTCCGCCACCACGACCGTAAACGCCACGCCGCCAATGCCGGACCTGACCAGCCTCGGTCTCGCGCCGCAGTCAGCGACACCGACCGCGCAGGAGCGGCAACTCGCCTTCCTCAATCAGGCGGCAGACCGGCGCACCGTCGCGCCCGATCGCGTCACCGCCCCCGCGTCGCCCAACGTGCTTCAGGCCGGCGCACTGATTCCCGCCGCGCTCATCACCGGCATCCGCTCCGATCTGCCCGGCCAGATTACCGCCCAGGTCACGGAGAACATCTACGACAGCCCGACCGGCCGCATCCTGCTGGTGCCGCAGGGCACACGGCTGATCGGCCAGTACGACAACGGCGTCGGCTTCGGACAGCGCCGCGTGTTGCTGGTTTGGAACCGCCTCATCATGCCCAACGGCCGTTCGATCGTGCTGGAGCGCCAGCCGGGCGCCGACGCCGAAGGCTATGCGGGGCTTGAGGATGGCGTCGATTATCATTGGGGTGAACTGTTCAAAGCTGCCGCCCTTTCGACGCTGCTCAGCATTGGCGCCAACACGGGATCGTCCAGTGACGAGAGCGATTTGCTCAGCGCCATCCGCGACGGCGCATCCGACAGCATCGGTCAGACCGGTCGGCAGATCGTCCAGCGCCAGCTCGACATAGCCCCGACACTCACCATCCGGCCGGGTTTCCCCGTCCGTGTTGTTGTTACGAGAGATCTCGTGCTCGAAGCCTATGGAGCCACGCCATGACCAAGCTGAAACTCGGCCCGATCGCCGACGACAAGCCCGTGAAGGTGACGGTCGAACTGCCCGCCGTCCTGTACCGCGACCTCACGGCCTATGCCGAAGCGCTTGGCCGCGAGAACAACCACGCGCCGACCGATCCCGTCCGCCTGATCGTGCCGATGCTGGAGCGGTTCATCCAGACGGATCGGGCCTTCGCGAAGGCGAGGCGGACTACGCCGTCGGCCACGGGCGGGCAGGCATGATGCCGACGCCCGTCCATCGGCGCGGGACTGATCGCGGTATCCAATCGACGTATCGCAAAGTGCTGTCTTCACACGAAGCGCAATCCGCCGATGCTGGGAGAATTGCGTGGCGTCAGCGTGAAGGGGCGAGTGTCTTTACGATTGATATTCTCACAAGAAGCGATTCCCATGTCCCGGCGCGGCGCTGATCACTCGCAAAGCCGGGTCTATGTCGTGTCCGGCGTCCTGCCCGACGATCTCTACGACTATGTCCCGCAGGACGAGATCGAGACGCCGGCCCCGCGCACCGGCCGTCCCCCGAAACACGATGTCGAGACCTGGACCGTCACTGACGACTGGCCTGATCGTGTGCCGGTGACGGAGGCCGAGATAGACCTGTTCGAGGCGTGGTTCGGCGATATCTTCGACGAGTTGTTCGGGCCGTCCCGTTGACAGCCATTTAAGCGACGACAGGTCGCGATCGGCCCGACCATTATCCCCCCAGGACATTCATTCCGACCATCGTCCGAAGCCGTCCTGAGCATCAGAAGGCTTGCATTGTTATCTCAAACTGATATGTATTGGTCATGAGCGAGGGTCGCGATCCGAGCCTTGACGCCTTGCTGGATCTCGACGGCCAGATGCTCGTCGTCGATCCCGCAGGCAGTCACTGGGTCAAGTTCGTGGCGACGCGGATTCCGGTCTCGCCGGAAAAGCCGCACGGCCTCGACTACTCGCTCACGCTTCACGGGCCTTCGGGCGAACGTCTGGTCGGCTTCGACAATGCCCATCCGGTCGGCCGCCAGAAGCGGGGCGGGCCGCAGGATCATCGGCATCGGCTCCAGACCGTGAAGCCATACGACTATCGGGACGCCGGCACATTGATGGCCGACTTCTGGCAGTTGGTGGACGCGGTGCTGAAGGAACGAGGAGTTCTCCCATGACGACGCTGAGGGTCGGGATTGCCGATTACGAGGAAATGAAAGCCCGCACGATGCGGATCGCGCGCGGGGAGGAGAAGCCCAAGCCCGACGAGCCGAAGGTGTGGTTCACCTCGACCGAGTCCTTCGCCAAGGTGCTGTCTGCCGGGAACCGCGAGCTGCTGCGCATCATCGCCGAGCAGGCGCCGGGATCGGTGGAGGAACTGTCCGACATCACCGGCCGGGCCAAGTCCAACCTGTCGCGGACCCTGAAAACCATGGTCGGCTACGGCCTGATCCGTATGGAGCGCAGTGGGCGCAAGCTCGCGCCGAAAGTCATCCATGATCGCGTGGCGCTGGACCTGCCGCTCACTGAGCGACAAGCGCCGCTCGCCATGGCAGCGGGAGGCCGGTCATGAACGCTGAAACACCCAACATCGCAACGCGCGCCGCCATGTATCTCCGCGTCTCGACCGCGCGGCAGGCCGAGCATGACGTGTCCATCCCCGACCAGAAGCGCCAGGGCGAGGCCTACTGCCTGTCGCGCGGCTACCAGCTCATCGACACCTTCGTCGAGCCGGGCGCGACCGCCACCAATGATCGCCGCCCCGAATTCCAGCGCATGATCGAGGCGGGCACGACCAAGCCGGCGCCCTTCGATATCGTCGTCGTCCATTCGTTCAGCCGCTTCTTCCGCGACCACTTCGAGCTGGAATTCTACGTCCGCAAGCTCGCCAAGAATGGCGTCAAGCTCGTCTCCATCACCCAGGAGATGGGCGACGATCCGATGCACGTCATGATGCGCCAGATCATGGCGCTGTTCGACGAGTATCAGTCCAAGGAGAACGGTAAGCACGTCATGCGTGCCCTCAAGGAGAACGCCCGGCAGGGCTTCTGGAACGGCGCGTTGCCGCCAATCGGCTACCGCATTGTCGCGGCCGAGCAACGCGGGGCGAAGACCAAGAAGAAGCTGGAGATTGATCCGTTGCACGCCGACACCGTGCGGCTGATCTACCGGCTAGCGCTGGAGGGCAACGGCACTTCCGGCCCGATGGGCGTCAAAGCGATCGTGTCGCATCTCAACGCGCGCCGTATCTTCACCCGCGACGGCGGTCGCTGGGGCATCGGCCAGCTTCACCGCATCCTGACGCGGCGCACCTATATCGGCGAGCACGAGTTCAACAAGCGCTCCAAGTCCAAGGAGTTGAAGCCCGTCAGCGAGATCGTCACGGTTCCCGTGCCGCCGCTGATCGACCTTGAGACCTTCGAAGCCGTTCAGGCGCACCTCAAGGCCCGCAACCCCAAGGTCACGCCGCCGCGCGTCGTCAGCGGCCCGACCTTGCTCACGGGCATCTGCTTCTGCGCCAAGTGCGGCGGGGCCATGACGATCCGCACCGGTAAGGGCGGGCGCTATCGCTACTACACCTGCTCGATCAAGGCGCGGCAGGGCGAGACCGGTTGCTCGGGCCGTTCGATCCCGATGGAGAAGCTCGACGGCATCGTCGCCGGCCATATCGAGGATCGGCTGCTCCAGCCTGACCGGCTGGAGGAGGTGCTGTCGTCCGTCCTCGACCGTCGGTACGAGCGGGCCGAGCGGCGACAGGAGCATATCGCCGAGTTGAACCGCCGGGCGGCCGAGACCGACCTTCGCCTCAAGCGCCTCTATGACGCGATCGAATCAGGTGTGGCCGATCTGTCCGATCCGGCGCTGAAAGACCGCATCACCGGTTTGAAGGCACTGCGCGACCAGGCGCAGGCCGATGCCGAGCGGGCGCAGGCCATGCTCGAAAACTCCGGGAATCAGGCCGTGACGCCCGCAACGGTGCGCCGGTTTGCCGACGTGGCGCGGGAGCGCATCCGCCTCGACGGGGGCGGTTATCGGCGGGATCACCTGCGCGCCTTCGCCCAGCGGGTCGAGGTCGCGGAGACCGAAGTGCGCATAATGGGATCGAAGGGAGAGCTGCTTCGCACACTTGCGGCCGTTTCCGGAGGGAAATCGGCGGCAATCGGCGTGCCCAGTTTGGGACTGAAATGGCGGACAGGGCGGGATTCGAACCCGCGATACGGTTTCCCGTATACACACTTTCCAGGCGTGCGCCTTCAACCACTCGGCCACCTGTCCGGCGGGCTGCTTATGACCTCCGCGCTCGCGTCTTTCAAGGGGGCTGCGGCGGCTATGTACAGGGCGGCAGGAGAAACTTCGCCCGGCGTTGCATTCCGTGCGGGGCGGGGGCACATCCGGTTGCCGGCGGCGGCGCGGCGGTGTGCGACCGGTCGCGCGGGTCGATGTGGTGAGTGAATGCCGCGGGCGAATGCGGCGGGAGAGACCGTAACGTGCGTTTTCTGCTCAGGATGCTCGGCTTTCTCGCGGTGGCGGCCGGTTTCGTCGTGCTGCTGACCGATGGTGCCGCCGCGATCGCCAACTCCACTTTGCACGCCACGCCGCTCGCGGAGACGCTGGCGGCGGTGTTCGGCGAGCGCATGGCGGGCTTCCGGGCGGCTGTGATCCGCGATGTGCATCCGTTGCTGTGGGATCCGGTGCTGGTCACCGTGCTGCGCCTGCCGACCGCGCTCGCCGGGCTGCTGCTCGGCTTCCTGCTGCTGCGGCTGGGGCGCCGGCCGGACCCGGTCATCGGCATCGTCACGCGACGGTGAAGGCCCGTCCCGCCGGACGCTCCTGCGCAACCGCCAGCGGCGCCCTATATTAGGTCGTTCACCGAACAGGAGACCGTGATGTTCTTCCAGCGCGCGAAGACCCAGATGCCGGCCGCCGGACAGGCGCTGCCGGGCCGGGCGCAGGCCCTGCCGACCGCCGAGCGCCACGTCGTCAACGGCGAGCGTCTCGCGGGTCCCTGGCCCGAGGGCACGCGCACTGCGCTGTTCGGGTTCGGCTGCTTCTGGGGCGCCGAGCGCAAGTTCTGGCAGGCGGGGCCGGGGATCGTCGTGACCGCGGTCGGCTATGCCGGCGGGCAGACGCCGAACCCGACCTATGAGGAGGTCTGCTCCGGCCTGACCGGGCACAACGAGGTCGTGCTGGTCGCCTACGATCCGGCGCGCATCGCCTATGAGGATCTGCTCAGGATCTTCTGGGAGAGCCACGACCCGACGCAGGGCATGCGCCAGGGCAACGATGTCGGTACGCAGTACCGCTCCGGCATCTACGTCGCCGATGCCGCGCAGCGAGCCGCGGCTGAACGCTCGCGCGAGGCCTATGGCCGGGCGCTGGCCGAGCGTGGCTACGGGCCGGTGACCACCGAGATCGTCGACGCGCCGCCCTTCTACTATGCGGAGGAGTATCACCAGCAATATCTGGCGCGGAATCCGGGCGGCTATTGCGGGCTCGGCGGCACGGGCGTCGCCTGCCAGACGGGGCTCGACCTAGCCGCCGGTCCGAATTCTGCCACATGATCGACAGACTTTCGTCGCATACCCCTTGATCCCGGCGCCAAAGCTCTGAACACTGTCCCGTTCAATCGGGAGTGAGAGCATGACTGTGAAGTTGACGCGGCGCATCGCCGGAATCGGTCTCGGTCTGGGCGCCATCGCGCTGGCCGCCGGCGTGGCCCTGGCGCAGGCCCCGGCGTTCTTCCGCATCGGGACGGGCGGCACGGCCGGCACGTATTATCCGGTCGGCGGCCTGATCGCGAACGCGATCTCCAACCCGCCGCAGCTGGTCGCCACCGCCGTCGCCAGCAACGGCTCGGTCGCCAACGTCAACGCCATCGTCGGCGGCGCCGCCGAATCCGGCTTCGTCCAGGCCGACGTCGCCTATTGGGCCTATTCCGGCACCGGCGTCTTCCAGGGCAAGCCGAAGATCGAGGAGCTGCGCTCGATCGCCAATCTCTATCCGGAGAGCGTCCACCTCGTGGTACGCAAGGCGGCGAACGTGAAGACGATCGGCGACCTGAAGGGCAAGAAGGTCTCGCTGGACGAGCCGGGCTCGGGCACGCTGCTCAACGCCCGCGCCATCCTCGGCGCCTTCGGCGTCACCGAAAAGGACATCAAGGCCGAGTTCGTCAAGCCGAACCAAGCGGCCGAGCTGATGAAGGACGGTTCGCTCGACGCCTTCTTCTTCACCGGCGGCTTCCCGGCGGCGGCGATCTCCGAACTGGCCTCGACCGGCTCCGGCATCGACCTGCTGCCGATCTCGGGCCCCGAGGTCGACAAGCTCTCGAAGGAGTTCCCCTTCTTCGCCGCCGACGAGATTCCCGCCGGCACCTACAAGGACGTCGCCACCACCAAGACCATCGCGGTCGGCGCCCATTGGGTGACCTCGGCCAAGATTTCGGCCGACACGGTCTATGCCGTGACCAAGGGCCTGTGGAGCGACAAGGCGCGCGCCGCGCTCGACGCCGGCCACGCCAAGGGCAAGGCGATCCGCAAGGAGACCGCGCTGAACGGCCTGCAGGGCGTGCCGCTGCATCCGGGCGCCGAGCGCTTCTACAAGGAGGCCGGCCTGCTTAAGTGAGCGGCCACGCAGCCTAGATCCCGGGAGGCGCGGCGCCAGCCGCGCCTCTTGCATTTCCCGCCAGAGCAGTGAGCGGCGCCATGCAGGCCAACACGCAGACCATGTCGACCGAGACCGATACCGCCAAGCTGGCCCAGCTCGAATCGGAACTCGATCCGGAGATGCGCTTCCGGCAGCTGCCCCATCGCACCATGATGCTGGTCGGCGGCTTGCTGCTCTCGCTCTCGGCCTTCCACTACTACACCGCCGGCTTCGGCCTGCTGCGCGAGGTGACGCATCGCGGCATCCACCTCGCCTTCGTGCTCGGCCTGATCTTCCTGGTCTTCGCGGCGCGCAAGCATGACGGCGACCGCGTCCATCCCTCGACGCTGTTCCGCCCCGGCGGCGTGCCGATCTACGACTGGATCTTCGCGATCGCGGTGGCGATCTCGAGCCTTTACGTGCCGTGGATTTTCGAGGACCTGGTCTTCCGCGTCGGCAATCCCTCCGCGATGGACGTGGCGATGGGCACGATCACCATCGTGCTGATGATCGAGGCCACGCGCCGCTCGATCGGCTGGGGCCTGCCGCTGATCGCCATCGTCGCGATCCTCTATGCGCTCTACGGCAACTGGTTCCCCGGCATCTTCCTGCATCCGGGTGCGAGCTGGTCGGTGCTGGTCAACCATCTCTACCTGACCAGCCAGGGCATCTACGGCGTCGCGCTTGGCGTCGTCGCGACCTATGTCTTCCATTTCGTGCTGTTCGGCGTGCTGGCGACGCGGGTGGGCCTCGGCCGACTCTTCCTCGGCGTCGCCGCCTCGGTGGCGGGACGCTTCGCCGGCGGCCCGGCCAAGATCTCGATCTTCGGCTCGGCCCTGTTCGGCATGATCTCGGGCTCCTCGGTGGCGAACACCGTGACCGTCGGTTCGCTGACCATCCCGATGATGATCCGCCTCGGCTACCAGCGCCATTTCGCCGCGGCGATCGAATCCACCGCGGCCACCGGCGGCCAGATCACTCCGCCGATCATGGGCGCGGCCGCCTTCCTGATGGTCGAGTTCCTCAACCTGCCCTACGCGACCATCGTGATCGCGGCCATCGTGCCGGCCTTCATGCACTTCTTCGGCGTGCTGATGCAGGTGCATTTCGAGGCCAAGCGCTCAGGGATGCGCGGGCTCACCGACGCCGAGATCCCCAAGCTGCGCGATGTCTTCGCGCGTGACTGGCCGGCCGTGGCGCCGCTCTTCGCGCTGATCGTCGTGCTGTTCACCGGCTACACGCCCTATCTCGCGGCGTTCTGGGGCATTACCGGCTGCATGCTGATCGGCCTCACCAGCAACCGGCCGGTCGCCGGCCTGGCGCTGATCCTCGCGATCGGCATCGCCGCGCCGACCGAGATCCTGCGCATGCCGGGCGTGAATCTCGGGCTGACGCTCGCCGCCTTCGCCATCATGGCGCATGGCGTGCTGATGCGCTCGACCGAGGGGCGCAAGCGCGTCGCCGACATGATCGACGCCTTCATCCTCGGCGCGAAATACGCGATCGGCGTGGGCGCGGCGGCGGCGACCGTCGGCGTCATCGTCGGCGTGGTCACGCTGACCGGCGTCGGCTTCAAGATCTCCTGGATCGTCACCTCGCTCGCCGACCAGTGGGCCAAGGCGGTGCTCGGCTTCCTGCCGTTCCTGCCCTTCGGGCCGAGCAGCGCCACGCTGTTCTTCACCCTGGTGCTTACCGGCATCGTCTGCATCCTGCTCGGCTGCGGCGTGCCGACCACGGCGAACTACATCATCATGGTCACGGTGGCGGCGCCGGCGCTGGGCATGCTCGGCGTCACGCCGCTCGTCGCGCATTTCTTCGTGTTCTATTACGGCATCCTCGCCGACATTACCCCGCCGGTCGCGATCTCGGCCTATGCCGGGGCGAGCATGGCGGGGGCCGATCCGTTCCGGACCGGCAACACCGCCTTCCGGCTGGCGCTCGGCAAGGTGCTGGTGCCCTTCGTCTTCGTGTTCTCGCCCTCGATGCTGATCATGGTGCCGAGCTTCACCTGGACGGAGTTCCTGGGCTCGACCGCAGCCTGCATCATCAGCATATCCTTGCTCTCGGCGTCCTTCTCCGGCTGGCTGCTGGCGCCGCTCGCGGGATGGGAACGCTGGGTCCTGGCGCTGGCCGCCATACCGCTGATCCTCGCCACTCCGCTCTCGGCGGCGATCGGCTTCCTGATCGCCGCGCCGGTGCTGGTGCGGCAGGTCATCGCGCGTCGGGCCCGCATGGCGCCCACCTGACGGGTTCCCTGTCTGTTCTTGCGCGCCTCGCCCGCTTCCGCTACCGTTGCGGCAGCAGGCGGGGTGGCGCGGGATGGTGACGCGGGTCGCGACGGTGGCGTTCGAGGGGATCGAGGCGCGCGCCGTCGACGTGCAGGTCCAGGTCGCCGCAGGCGGCGTCGCCTTCATCCTGGTCGGCCTGCCCGACAAGGCTGTCGCCGAGAGCCGCGAGCGGGTGCGCGCCGCGCTCGTCGCCTCCGGGCTGGCGCTGCCGGCCAAGCGCATCACCGTCAATCTCGCCCCGGCCGACCTGCCCAAGGAAGGCAGCCATTACGACCTGCCGATCGCGCTCGGCATCATGGCGGCGATCGGGGCGATCCCCGCCGACGCGCTCGACGGTTTCACCGTGCTGGGCGAACTCGCGCTCGACGGTTCGCTGACCGCGGTGGCCGGGGTGCTGCCGGCGGCGATCGCCGCCCATGGTCGCGGTCACGGCCTGATCTGCCCCGCCGCCTGCGGTTCAGAGGCCGCCTGGGCCGCCGAGGATCTCGACATCGTCGCGCCGCGCTCGCTGATCCAGCTCGCCAACCATGTCCGCGGTACGCAAGTGATGGCGCGGCCGAGCCCGGCCATCGCCCGCCAGGCCGGGCCGCTGCCGGATCTCGCCGACATCAAGGGGCAGGAGAGCGCCCGGCGCGTGCTCGAGATCGCGGCGGCCGGCGGCCACAACCTGCTGATGAACGGGCCGCCCGGCGCCGGCAAGTCGATGCTGGCCAGCCGGCTGCCGTCGATCCTGCCGCCGCTGGGCCCGCGCGAACTGCTCGAGGTCTCGATGGTCCTGTCGGTCGCCGGCCGGCTGGCCGATGGCGAGCTGACCGACCGGCGGCCCTTCCGCGCGCCGCATCATTCCGCCTCGATGGCGGCGTTGGTCGGTGGCGGGCTCCAGGCGAAGCCGGGCGAGGCCTCGCTCGCCCATCACGGCGTGCTCTTTCTCGACGAGTTGCCGGAATTCCAGGCGCAGGCGCTCGACGCGCTACGCCAGCCGCTGGAGACCGGCGAGATCCTGATCTCGCGCGCCAATCATCGCGCCGTCTATCCGGCCCGGTTCCAGCTGGTCGCGGCGATGAATCCGTGCCGTTGCGGCCGCGCCACCGAGCCGGGCTATGCCTGCCGGCGCCAGGCGAGCGAGCGCTGCATGGCGCAGTACCAGGCCCGCATTTCCGGCCCGCTGCTCGACCGGATCGACATCGCCATCGACGTGCCGGCCGTGACGGCGAGCGACCTGATCCAGCCCGCGCCATCCGAGCCATCGGCTGCGGTGGCGGCACGGGTGGCGCAGGCGCGGCGCGTGCAGTCGGCCCGCTACGCCGCGCTCGGCCTCGACGGCGTCGAGACCAATGCCGCCTGTCCCGCCTCGCTGCTCGACGAGGTGGCGCGGCCCGACCAGGCCGGGCTCACCTTGCTGCGCAGCGCCGCCGACAGCATGCGGCTGACCGCGCGGGGCTATCATCGCGTGCTCAAGGTGGCGCGGACGCTGGCCGATCTCGACGGCGAGGCGCATGTCGCCCGCATCCACCTCGCCGAGGCTCTGTCCTATCGCTCGCGCATCGACCAGGCGGCGCAGGCGGCCTGACGGCGCCGCGCCAGTCGCGTCGTTGGAAGGCCATGTGCTGCGGTCGGCAGGGCGGGGGCGGGCCGAAAAGCGGAATCCACTTTTGGCGCGGATGACGATAAGTCACGAGCATGGAGATGTCCTCGTCCCTGCCGGTGGTGATCGCCGTGCTGGCCTGCCTGCTGGCGGCGCTGGCCTCGGCAGCGGCGCTCTGGCTGATGCGCGAGCGCAGCCGCGTCGCCGAGCAGGCGGCCGGCATCGCCGCCGACATCGAGCGCCTCAATGACCGGCTGTGGGAGCTTGCCGACAGCGAGGAGCGCTATCGCAGCCTGATCGAGGCGCAGGGCGACCTGATCGTCCGGCGCAGCGAGGGGCGGATCGTCTACGCCAATGCCGCCTATGCCGCGCTGCTCGGCGCCGAGGGCGAGGATGTCGCCGGCAGCCCGGCCGAGCCGCAGGTGCTGTCGACGCAGCCGGCCCAGTTGCAGCCGGATGGCGCCCGCGTCGTCGACGAATGCGTCGCCACGCCCGGCGGCGAGCGCTGGATCGCCTGGGTCGAGACGGTGGTCCCGGTCGCGGCCGGGCGCACCGTGCTCCAGCGCGTCGGGCGCGACATCACCGCCCGCGTCGCCGGCGCGCATGCGCTGGAGGAGGCGCGCAGCCGCGCCGAGGAGGCGAGCATCGCCAAGTCGCGTTTCCTCGCGACGGTGAGCCACGAATTCCGTACCCCCCTCAACGGCATCCTGGGCATGGCCGATCTGCTCGGCGACACGAGGCTCGATCCCGAGCAGGTCACCTATGTCCGGGCGCTGCGCAATTCAGGCGTGGCGCTGCTCGGCCTCGTCGACGGCATCCTCGACTTCGCCAAGGTCGAGGCCGGAAAGCTGGAGATCGCCGACGCACCTTTCGATCTGGCGCTGCTGATCGAGGACGTCACCGAGCTGATGGCGCCGCGCGCCCAGGCCAAGGGCATCGAGGTCTCGGCGCTGCTCGATCCCGGCCTGCCGGGCCGGGTGCGCGGCGATGTCGAGCGCCTGCGCCAGATCCTGCTCAACCTCGTCGGCAATGCGGTGAAGTTCACCGAGGAGGGCGGCGTCGGCATCGTGGCCCGCCGCGCCGGCGGCGAGATCGAGATCCTGGTGTCGGATACAGGCCCGGGCATTCCGGCCGACCGGCTGGAGGTGATCTTCGAAGAGTTCGAGCAGCTCGAGGTCAAGGCCTCGCCGATCTCGAGCGGCACCGGCCTCGGCCTCGCCATCGCGCGGCGCCTGGCGCTCGCCATGGAAGGTAGCCTCTCGGCGCAGAGCGTCGCCGGGCGCGGCGCGACCTTCCGGCTGACGCTGCCGCTGCGCGAGAGCGAGGGCGCGCCGCCGCCGCCCGCGCTGCCGGACTGGTCGGGCATGCGCCTGCTCATCGCGTCCGCGGCGCCGTTCAGCGCCGCCCATCTCGCCGAGCAGGCCAGGCGCATGGGCGCCGAGGTCGTGCTGGCGGCCGATCGTCCGCAGGCCCTGTCGCGGCTGGGAACCGAGAGCTTCTCCGCCGTGCTGGTCGACCGGGCGCTGCCCGGCGGCGAGACGGAGACGATCGCCGCGGCGGCGGCGCAACGCGGCGTCGGGCCGATCGTGATCATGCTGTCGCCGGCCGAGCGGCGCCAATACGGCTCGCCCTTCGACGGCGGCTTCACCGGCTTCCTGGTCAAGCCCGTGCGGGCGCGCTCGCTGCAGCAGCGCCTGGGCCCGGACGCGCATGACGACGCGGTGGACGGTACGTCGGATGCGGGGCATCTCGTCGCGCCGGCGGAGCGGGAGGGCGGGCTGCGCGTGCTTGTCGCCGAGGACAACGAGATCAACGCGCTCCTCGCCAACCGCACGCTGGAGCGGCTCGGCTGCCTGCCGAGCTGGGCCCGCGACGGCGGCGAGGCGATCAGGCTGGTCGACGAGGCCGCAGCGGGCCTGCGTCCGGGCTTCGACCTCGTGCTGCTCGACATCCGCATGCCGGTGCAGGACGGTTTCGCCGTGGCGCGGCATATCCGCGCGACGGAGCAGGGCAGGGGCGTTTCGCCGGCAGGCCGGCTGACGGTGCTGGCGCTGACCGCCAACACGGCGGAGGAGGATCGCGAGGCGGCGCTGGCGGCCGGAATGGACGCCTGCCTGACCAAGCCGCTCGACCGCGACGGCCTCGCCGCCTGGATCGAGAAGCTGCGTGCGGCGCGGCGCGAGGGCGCACCCGGCTAAGGACGCGGTGGGGACGCCCGCCGCTTTGCGCTCGCCATGGCCGGCCCCATCGGCTAGTTCTGCGTCACATCATTGACGCAGTTCCGTCGCCGTCCCGTAAAATGTTCCGCTCATTGACGTCATGCACCTAGCCAAGGCCGCTCAGCGACAGGACCTGACATGGCGCTCGACGTGTTTCCCGGCGACCGTAAGCCGGCAAAGCGCAGGATCGCGGCAATGCCGTCCTTCGCGCGGTTCTCCCCGGCAGGCCTGATGGCGGCGGGGCGTCATCTGGCGGGGCTCGGCCCCTTCGGCATCGATGCGCTGTCGGGCTCGCTCGGGCGCTCCGGTTCGCTTGAGGTGCGCCTGGCGCGCGGCCCGCGCGAGATCTGGCGGGCGCAGCGCCTGCGCTATCGCGTGTTCTACCAGGAAATGTCGGCCAAGCCCGACGTGGTCTCGCGGATGTTCCGCCGCGACGCCGACCGGTTCGACGCGGCCTGCGACCATCTTCTCGTCATCGACCATGCCGCGCGCGGCCGCTTCGGCGGCATCAAGCCGCGCGTCGTCGGCACCTATCGCCTGATGCGCGGCGCGGCGGCCGAGCGGCTCGGCGGCTTCTACAGCCAGTCCGAATTCGATATCGGCCCGCTGCTCGCCCGCCATCCCGGCCTGCGCTTCCTCGAACTCGGCCGCTCCTGCGTGCTCAAGCCTTACCGCACCAAGAAGACGGTGGAGCTGCTCTGGCACGGCATCTGGGCCTATGTCCGCCATCACCGCATCGACGCGATGTTCGGCTGCGCCAGCTTCGACGGCGTCGATCCCGACATGCTCGCGCTGCCGCTCTCCTTCCTGCACCACAACGCCACGGCCGAGGGGCCCTGGCGCGTCGAGGCGCTGCAGGACCAGCGCGTGGCGATGGATCGCCTGCCGGCCGGGATGATCGACGCCAAGGCGGCGCTCAAGACGCTGCCGCCGCTGCTCAAGGGCTATCTGCGCGTCGGCGCCCGCTTCGGCGCGGGCGCGGTGATCGACCGGCAGTTCGGCACGACCGACGTGCTGGTCATCCTGCCGGTCTCGGCGATCGAGCAGCGCTATCTCGACTATCTCGGCGGCGAGGGCCAGCGCTACAACGCCTGACGGGCGTCAGGCGCCCGCCGCGGCCAGCGCGCGCAGCGCGCCGCGATACTCGGGATAGCGGAAGACGTAGCCGAGCTCGCGCTTGACCAGCGCATTCGAGACGCGGCGGTTCTCGCTGTAGAAGCTCGCGGCCGCCGGCGAGAGCTTCTCGGGATCGAAGGGCGTTTCCGGCGGCGGCGTCAGTGCGCAGAGCTCGGCGGCGAAGCTGACCACGTCCTGCGGCGGTGCCGGCTCGTCGTCGGTGACGTTATAGATCGCCCCGGCGCGCGGCTGCGCCAGCGAGATGGCGAGCACACCGGCGATATCCTCGGCATGAATGCGGTTGAACACCTGTCCCGGCTTGATCAGGCGGTTCGCCTTGCCTTCGCGCAGCTTGACGATGGCGTTGCGCCCAGGGCCGTAAATGCCCGAGAGGCGGAAGATATGCACCGGCTTGCCGCTGCGCGCGCCCAGCGCCAGCCAATCCTGCTCGATGGCGATGCGGCGCAGCGAGCCGCGGCTGCGCGACAGGCAGGGCGTGGTCTCGTCGACCCAGCCGCCGCCATGATCGCCATAGACGCCGATGGTCGAGAGATAGCCGAGCCAGCCCAGCGCGGGCGCCGCTTCCAGCGCGGGGCCGAGCAGGCGCAGCGCCGCGTCGCCCTGCTCGTCGGGCTGTACCGAGACCAGCACGGCGTCCGCCTGCGCCACGGCGGCGAGGAGCGCGGGCGAGGCGCTCACCCCGTCGAAGACCATGGCCGGGAGGCCGTCCGCGCTCAGCCGTGCCGCCTTCTCGGCGGTGCGCACCGTGCCGGTGACCTGCCAGCCCTCGGCCTGCATGGCGCGCGCGAAGAAACCGGCCGAATAGCCGAGACCGATGATCAGGAGGTTCATGCCCTATCCGTCTGCTTGGGGGAGGAGCGGGGCCCTTCGGCCGCCGGCAGGCAGGCCTGCCATTCGGCGCGGACCGCGGCGTCGTCTTCGGTGGAAAGGCGGGTTTGCGCCAGCGCCGCGGCCTCCGCCGGCGCCAGTCGCGAGAGCGCCCAGGCCGCCATGGCGCGCACCAGCGGCGAGTGATCGTCGACCAGCGCGCGCGCGCTAGCGGCCAGATGCGACGCTCCGCTATTGCCGATGGCGATCAGCACGTTGCGAACGAAGCGGTCGCGGCCGGTACGCTTCACCGGCGTGCCGGCAAAGAGCGTGCGGAAGCTCGGATCGTCGAGGGCGGCGAGTTCGGCCAGCGGCAGCGCCTCGATCTCGTCCCTGAGCGCGAGGCGCGTCTCGCGGCTGGCGGCGGCGAACTTGTTCCAGGGGCAGACCGCCAGGCAGTCGTCGCAGCCGAAGACGCGGTTGCCGATGCCGGGCCGCAGTTCCGCGTCGATATGGCCGTGATGCTCGACCGTCAGATAGGCGATGCAGCGGCGGGCATCGAGCTGGTAGGGCGCGGGGAAGGCGTCTGTCGGGCAGATGTCGAGGCAGCGCCGGCAGGAGCCGCAATGATCGCGCTCCGCGGCATCGGCCGGCAATTCGGCGCTGGTGTAGATCGCGCCGAGGAACAGCCAGCCGCCATGCTGGCGCGAGACCAGCACGCTGTGCTTGCCCTGCCAGCCCAGGCCGGCCGCCTGCGCCAGCGGCTTTTCCATCACCGGCGCGGTGTCGACGAAGACCTTGACCGCGACATCGCCGCGCGCCGCCAGCACGCCGGCCACGCTCTTGAGCTTGCCCTTGACCACGTCGTGATAGTCGCGCCGCCGGGCATAGAGCGAGATCGCGCCGCGCTCGCGCTCGGCCAGCACGGCGAGCGGATCGTCCTCGGGCGCATAGCTCATGCCGAGCATCACCACCGAGCGGGCTTCGGGCCACAGGGTCGCCGGGTCGGCGCGCTCGGCCGTGCGCTCGGTCAGCCATTCCATGTCGCCGTGATGGCCGGCCTCGAGCCAGCCGGCGAGGCGTGCGGGCGCTTCGGGAATGGAATCGACCGAGGCGACCCTGACGACGGAGAAGCCCTCGTCGCGGGCGCGCGCCAGCGTCGCCGCCTTCAGCTTCTCGCCGCTCAGAAGTCCAGATCGTCGTAATGGGCCGCCGGCGCCATGCCGGGAATCCGGTCGCCGAGCAGCGGCCGGAAGCTCGGTCTGGACTTGATCCTGGCGTACCATGCGCGGGCGGCCTCGTCCTCGTCCCAGGGAACGTCGCCGAGATAGTCGACGCAGGAGAGCTGCGCCGCGGCGGCGAGATCGGCATAGCTCAGGACGTCGCCGGCGAGCCAGTTCCGTTTCGCCGTCAGCCAGCCGATATAGCGCAGATGATAGCGCACATTGCCGCGCGCCGCCCGGATGGCGCTCATCTCCGGCGGGCCGCCGCCCTGCTCGCGGCTCATGAAGCGCTTCATCACCTTCTCCAGCACCAGCGGGGCGGTGATCTCCTCGTTGAACTTGCCGTTGAACCAGTCGAGCAGCCGGCGCACCTCGATGCGCTCCAGCGGGCCCTCCGGCAGCAGCCTGCGCTCGCCCAGCGCCAGTCCGCGCGTTTCGTCGAGATATTCGGCGATCGGCCCGGCGCCCGGCACGACGATGCCGGTGTCCTCGACGAAGACCGGGGTGGTCCCGGCCGGGTTGAGCTGCAGGAATTCCCTGCGCCGCTCCCAGACGCGCTCTTCGGCGAGGGCTGCGTCGAGCCCGAACTCGCCGAGGGCGAGCCGGATGAAGCGCGAATGCGGGCAGAGCGGATAATGCTGAAGCGTGGCCATCGAACTGCTGGAAAAATGGCGGGAATTTTCGGGGCAGGCAGCGCCTGATGCAGCGCAATGAGGCGTTTTCGTATAGGCGCGCCTTCAGGGTGTCACAAGCCGGGGCCAGGGGATGGCTGCGATTGCGCGCGATTCCTTGCCGGTCTGGTAACCAATTCGCAAAGAGCCTGCGCGATAGCATTAACGCGCGCCGCCGGCTTTTGTTGCGCCGCATCTGACGGCCTCGGAAGGACCCTCCCATGTATGATTATCTGGTGGCTGCCATCCTCGGCGTCGTCGAGGGGCTGACCGAGTTCCTGCCGGTGTCCTCCACCGGGCATCTGCTGCTGCTGGGGCACTTCCTCGGCTTCGAATCCAAGGGCAAGGCCTTCGAGGTGCTGGTGCAGCTCGGTGCGATCCTGGCGATCCTGCTGGTCTATTTCCACCGCCTGCTCGACATCGCCAAGCGCCTGCCGAGCGACCCCGCCGCGCGGCGTTTCGTCATCGGCGTGCTGATCGCCTTCCTGCCGGCTGCGGTGATCGGCGCGCTGGCGCACGCCTTCATCAAGGGCGTGCTGTTCAACCCCTTCCTGGTCTGCACCACGCTGATCGCCGGCGGCCTCATCCTGCTGGTCGTCGACGAGATGGAGCTGGAGGTGAAGCATTCCGACGCCACCGCCTTTCCGCTGCCGATGTATCTCAAGATCGGCTTCATGCAGTGCCTGGCGATGATCCCCGGCGTCTCGCGCTCGGGCGCTACCATCGTCGGCGCCATGCTGCTGGGCGCCGACAAGCGCGCCGCGGCCGAGTTCTCCTTCTTCCTGGCGATGCCGACCATGGCCGGCGCCTTCGCCTACGACCTGATGAAGAACTACAAGATCCTGACCGCCGACGACGCGACTTTGATCGTGATCGGCTTCTTCACCGCCTTCATCTCGGCGCTGTTCGTGGTGCGCGGCTTCCTCGATTTCGTTTCGCGCCGCGGCTTCGCGCCCTTCGCCTGGTGGCGGATCGTCGTTGGCTCGGTCGGCCTCGTCGCGCTGGTGCTGTTCGGCTGAGGCGGGCTCAGGCGATCCGCTTGTCGGCGGAATCGCAGAGATCGGCGACCACGCAGCTCTCGCAGGCCGGGCGCAGCGCCTTGCAGGTGTAGCGCCCGTGCAGGATCAGCCAGTGATGCGCGTGCCGGCCGAATTCCGCCGGCACCGCCTTCTCCAACCCGAGCTCGACCTGGAGCACGGTCTTGCCCGGCGCGATCCGCAGCCGGTTGGCGACGCGGAAGACATGGGTGTCGACCGCGTGGGTGATCTCGCCGAAGGCGATGTTGAGCACGACATTGGCGGTCTTGCGGCCGACGCCGGGCAGCGTCTCCAGCGCCTCGCGGCTGGCCGGAACCGTGCTGCCGAACGCCTCGATCAGGCGCTGGCTCAGCAGGATCACGTTCTTCGCCTTGGTGCGGTAGAGGCCGATCGTCCTGATCAGCTCGCGCACCGTCTCCTCGCCGAGCGCCAGCATCTTCTCCGGCGTGTCGGCCAGCGCGAACAGGCGCCGCGTCGCTTTGTTGACGCCGGCATCAGTGGCCTGCGCCGAGAGCACCACCGCGACCAGCAGCGTGAAGGCGTTGAGATATTCGAGCTCGCCCTGCGGCTCCGGCCGGACGGCGCGGAAGCGGCTGAAGATCTCGCGGATTTCGGCGGGCTTGCGCGCCTTGACGGCGGCGCGGCTCACCCCGCGCTTCGGGCTGTTCGATATGGGCATCGCGGCGTTATAATGCCGGCATGACCCCGGGCAAGAGTCATTCCGCGGCGCTTGATGCCGCCGCGATCGAGGCCGCCGCCGAGCGGCCGCTGTTCGACGCGACGATCACGCCGCATCGCTCGCTCGGCCCGAACGGCTTCCGGCTGGTGATGACCCTGGTCTGCCTCGCAGCGGTGATCTCCTCGCTGCCCTTCGTCATCCTCGGCGCCTGGCCGGTGGCCGGCTTCTTCGGCCTCGACATTCTGGCGCTGTTCATCGCCTTCAAGGTGAATTTCGGCGCGGCGCGGGCCTTCGAGCGCATCGTGGTCACGCCGCTCGACGTGGTGCTGCGCAAGGTATCGCATCACGGCCGCGAGCGGGTCTGGCGTTCCAACCCGGCCTGGACCCGCATGGAGCGCGATGAGGACGAGGATTTCGGCCTGATGGGGCTGGCCCTGGTCTCGCGCGGGCGCCGCACCGCGATCGCCTCGGCGCTGTCGCCGCAGGAGCGGGAGGGCTTCGCGCAGGCGCTCGGCGGCGCGCTCGCCAAGGCCAGGCGCGGCCCGGACTTCGACCCCATCTGAGAAGGGGCGCTGCGGCGTGTCCCGATCGCAGCGTTACCGCCGCTGCGCCAGCCAGACCGTATGGCCGCCGCACGCCGGGTCTTCGACGACATGCTCTGCGACGGCAAAGTCGTTCGCAGCCAGCAATGCGCGATACTCGGCCGGATCGAGGCTGGCATGGTAGAGCGGTTCGCCCTCGAAGCTGCCGATCGCCTCGCCATGAGCCGGCCCGCTGGTGAAGAGCAGCGCGGCGCCTTCGGTCGCATGCTGGCGAAAGAGCGGAAACATCCGCCGTTGATCCTCGGGCTTCAGATGGAAGAAGCTGTCCCAGGCGATCAGCCCGTCGAAGCGCCGGCCGAGCGACAGGGTCCGCATGTCGGCGACCGCCCAGTCCTGCTGCGGAAAGCGCTCGCGGCAGAGCGCGATCAGAGGCGCAGAGGAATCGATTCCGGTCACGGCGCAGCCGCGCGCGATGAGATGCCTTGCGATCGGCTCGCCCATGCCGCAGCCGATATCGAGGACCGATGGGGCGGCTGGCAGCAGCGACAGAAAGCGATCGAGCCAGCGCATTTCCATCAGCTTGCGGCCGCGTTGGCGGTCATAGGCCGCGGCGTGGCGGGCGTAGAGCGAGACGATGGCGTCGGCGGCGCTGGTCATCGCCCAACTGTAATGCACGCCCGGAGGCCGTGGCCAGCTTGTCAGCTTTCGTGTGGGAGACGCATGCTGACATCACTAGCTTCGCGAGCATGAGAGATCAGATCGCAAGGATAGACCGATGAACGTCCCTTCCAGCCTCAGGACGGCGATGAAGCCGCTCGTCGTCTCCAATGCCGTGCTCGCCCGGGCTGCCGAGGCCATCCCGTCGGAGGCCGATTTTCCGGCGGCCGCGCCCGGCTCGGATTACGACACAGTGCGCCGCATCCTGGCCTACATCACCACAAACTGGCGCCAGCAGCCGACGATCGAGGCGATCGCTGATGCCGCCGGCGCGACGCCGACCGATGTCCACCATCTCTTCCGGCGCTGGTGCGGGCTGACGCCCAAGGCCTTCCTGCAGGCGATCACGCTCGACAACGCCAAGACGCTGCTCGCCTCCTCAGCCAGCATCCTCGACGCCAGCTACGAACTCGGCCTGTCGGGGCCGGGCCGCCTGCACGATCTCTTCGTGACGCATGAGGCGATGTCGCCGGGCGAATGGAAGGCCGGCGGCGAGGGGCTGACCCTGGCCTATGGCTTCCACGCCTCGCCCTTCGGCGAGGCGCTGATCGTCGCCACCGAGCGCGGCCTTGCCGGGCTCGGCTGGGTCTCGAACGAACTCGACGGCGCCAAGGTCGTCGGCGGCCGGGCCGAGGCGCTGGCCGACATGATGCGGCGCTGGCCGCATGCGCAGTACCGGTTCGATCCCGCCGCGACGCAAAGCTATGCCGAGCGCATCTTCTCGCCGGCGAGCTGGTCGTCGGAGACGCCGCTGCGCGTCGTGCTGATCGGCACCGATTTCGAGGTCAGGGTCTGGGAGACGCTGCTGCGGGTGCCGGTCGGCTGCGCCACAACCTATGGCGAGGTCGCAGGCCAGATCGGCAAGCCGAAGGCGGCGCGGGCCGTCGGCGCCGCTGTCGGGCGCAACCCGATCTCCTTCGTCGTGCCCTGCCACCGGGTCATCGGCAAGTCGGGCGCGCTCACCGGCTACCATTGGGGGCTGACGCGCAAGCGCGCCATCCTTGGCTGGGAGGCCGGACAGATCGCCGGTGCGGCGGGGCAGGCCGGCTGACGACGCCGCTTACTGGAGGGGCGCAGGCGGCGGCGCCGCTGCCGGGGCGCGGCGCGGCTGGGCCGGGCGGGCGGTCTCCGGCTTCGGGTCGGGCAGGCCGAGCCGGGCGCGCAGCGAGGCGGCGCGCGCCTCGGTGACGCGGGCGCCGCAGAAGCCATGCGTCGCCTCGCGCGAGAACTCGCGGCAGAGCTGGGTGCGCTCGGAGGAGAACCCGGCCTGCTCGCGCGCGATGGTGCGCTGCTCGGGCAGCGAGACCTTGGCCGACAGCGCCCGGAAGCCCTCGCGCACCGCGGTCTCGGCGCGGCTGCGCTCGCCCTCGAACTCCTTGGCGCGGGCGGGCAGGGTGCGCGCATCCGGCCCCCAGACGCCGCGCGGGTCGATGCGGCAGGAGGCGGCCTCGATCACGCAGGGCTCGCCCGGCTCGACCACCAGCATCGCGCCTTCCAGCACGTCGAAGACGATCGGGCAGGCGGGCGCCTCGAGCTTGTAGCGCGGCAGCCCGGCCGGCCGGCCGAGCGCGGTCAGCGGAATGGCGGCGTCGCCGAAGGAGATCGCGCAGGGCTCGACCAGGTTGGAGACCTGGTAGCCCTCCGCCCGCAGCTTGAGCCCGTAGCCCTCGCCGAGCTTCTCCAGCGTCGCCTCGCCGGCCACGCCGTTGCGGCGCAGGGTGCGGCCGAGGATCGAGGCCTCGGTCGGCAGCTTGATCGCCGGCATGCCGCGCGGCCGGGCCGGGCCGGGGGCTGCGGTCGCCGGCGCGCTCTGCTGCGTGCCGGGCGTGTTGAACGGCTGGGCGCCGGGCAGCTGCATCGGCTGGGCGAGCGCGAGATCCGGCGCGCCGAGGCCGGCCAGCACGGCGAGGGCCGCGAGGCGTCGTGCGGCATGGCTGCGGATCGGGCTCACGGCGGCTCCTGTGCCGGAATGGGGCGTCGATCAGGCATGGAATCGGGGCGGGCGGCGCGCAAGGACATCCCTGCAACACCGGCCGTTAATCATGAGCGCCCGCGCGGCGCGCAGACGGCCATGCGCGGCCGGTCATAATCCGGCTTCGCTCCTTGCAAGCGGCCCGGCACCCTCCCTATATACGCGGCCAGACGGGGGTTTGACGACCGCCGTAGCCGGAATGCCAGGGCTCACAGGCTCTTGGCGCCGGTCGGGACTGAAACCGGCGGAGGAAGCCGGCGGGGGCGACGAGCCCGCGACCGGGGACAGCTGCCAGACGTGGAGATCCCGCATTCGTTCGCCGCGGAAGGTGGGGGCGGAGCGGGGCCATGGGCCGGAGGGCGTGCCGACAGGCACGGATCGCCCGGCGATCTGCTAAATCGAAAGGGATCCCATCCATGGGTAAAGTCATCGGCATCGACCTCGGCACGACCAATTCCTGCGTTGCAGTGATGGAAGGCACCACGCCGAAGGTCATCGAGAATTCCGAGGGCGCGCGCACCACGCCCTCCATCGTCGCCATCACGGATGACGGCGAGCGCCTCGTCGGCCAGCCGGCCAAGCGCCAGGCGGTCACCAATCCCGAGCGTACCTTCTTCGCGATCAAGCGCCTCATCGGCCGCACTTTCGACGATCCGATGACGCAGAAGGACCTGTCGCTCGTCCCCTACAAGATCAAGAAGGCCTCCTCTGGCGACGCCTGGGTCGAGGCCGACGGCAAGGACTATTCGCCCTCGCAGATCTCCGCCTTCACGCTGACGAAGATGAAGGAGACCGCGGAGGCCTATCTCGGCCAGCCGGTCACCCAGGCGGTCATCACCGTCCCGGCCTATTTCAACGACGCCCAGCGCCAGGCCACCAAGGATGCCGGCCGCATCGCCGGCCTCGAGGTGCTGCGCATCATCAACGAGCCGACCGCGGCGGCGCTGGCCTACGGCCTCGACAAGAAGTCGACCGGCACGATCGCGGTCTACGACCTCGGCGGCGGCACCTTCGACGTCTCGATCCTCGAGATCGGCGACGGCGTCTTCGAGGTGAAGTCGACCAATGGCGACACCTTCCTCGGCGGCGAGGACTTCGACATGCGCCTGGTCGAGTACCTGGCGGACGAGTTCAAGCGCGAGCAGGGCATCGACCTGAAGAAGGACAAGCTCGCCCTGCAGCGCCTGAAGGAAGCCGCTGAGAAGGCCAAGATCGAGCTGTCGAGCGCTTCGCAGACCGAGATCAACCTGCCTTACATCACCGCCGACGCCTCCGGGCCGAAGCACCTGGCCATCAAGCTCTCGCGCGCCAAGTTCGAGAGCCTGGTCGACGACCTGATCCAGCGCACCGTCGAGCCCTGCAAGAAGGCGCTCAAGGATGCCGGCCTCACCGCCGGCGACATCGACGAGGTGGTTCTGGTCGGCGGCATGACCCGCATGCCGAAGGTCCAGGAAGTGGTGAAGCAGTTCTTCGGCAAGGAGCCCCACAAGGGCGTCAACCCGGACGAGGTCGTCGCCATCGGCGCCGCGGTCCAGGCCGGCGTGCTGCAGGGCGACGTCAAGGACGTGCTGCTTCTCGACGTGACCCCGCTCTCGCTCGGCATCGAGACGCTGGGCGGCGTGTTCACCCGCCTGATCGACCGCAACACCACGATCCCGACCAAGAAGAGCCAGGTCTTCTCCACCGCCGAGGACAACCAGCAGGCGGTGACGATCCGGGTCTTCCAGGGCGAGCGCGAAATGGCCGCCGACAACAAGATGCTCGGTCAGTTCGACCTGATGGGCATCCCGCCGGCGCCGCGCGGCATGCCGCAGATCGAGGTGACCTTCGACATCGACGCCAACGGCATCGTCTCGGTGACGGCGAAGGACAAGGCCACCGCCAAGGAGCAGCAGATCCGCATCCAGGCGTCCGGTGGCCTGTCCGAGGCCGAGATCCAGAAGATGGTCAAGGACGCCGAGAGCAACGCGGCCGACGACAAGAAGCGCCGCGAGCTGGTCGAGGCCAGGAACCAGGGCGAGAGCCTCGTGCACTCGACCGAGAAGTCGCTGAAGGACTATGGCGACAAGGTTTCGGCCGCCGACAAGACCGCGATCGAGACCGCGCTCGATGCGCTAAAGAGCGCGCTGACCGCCGACGACGCCGAGGCGATCGGGGCCCGCAGCAACGAGCTGATGCAGGCCTCGATGAAGCTCGGCGAGGCGATGTACGCCGCCAGCCAGGCCGAGACCGCGGCCGGCGAGGGTGCGCCCGCCGAGGAGGAAGCCAAGAAGGACGACGTCATCGACGCCGACTTCAAGGATGTCTCCGACGACAAGAAGAGCGCCTGACGGCGTTCTCCGCCGACAGGTGAGGCATGGCCGGGGGCAGCCCCGGCCATTGCCGTCCCGGCGGCGGTTCGACAGACAGGACGAGGCTGGACGGTGCCGCGGCGCGATACGATGCGCGCGAGGCCGTCGCAGGGGCGACTGGTTGAATGTCCAAGCGCGATTACTACGAGATCCTCGGGGTCTCCCGGACCGTGACGGAGGTCGAGCTGAAAAGCTCCTTCCGCAAGCTCGCCATGCAGCATCACCCGGACAAGAACCCGGGCGACAAGCAGGCCGAAATCAAGTTCAAGGAAATCAACGAGGCCTATCAGGTCCTCTCCGACGGGCAGAAGCGCGCCGCCTATGACCGTTTCGGCCATCAGGCCTTCGAGAACGGCGGCGGCGGTGGTGGCGGCGGCCACGCCGACATGTCCGACTTCATGTCGGACATCTTCGAATCCTTCTTCGGCGAGGGCCGGCGCGGCCCGCGCGGCGCCAACACCCGCGAGCGCGGCGCCGACCTGCGCTACAATCTCGAGATCGGCCTCGAGGAGGCCTATGCCGGCAAGAACGAGACGATCCGCGTCCCGACCTCGATCGTCTGCGAGACCTGCTCCGGCACCGGCGCCAAGGCCGGCTCCAAGTCCAGGCCCTGCCCGACCTGTGGCGGCCATGGCCGCGTGCGCGCCAATCAGGGCTTCTTCTCGGTCGAGCGCACCTGCCCGACCTGCGCCGGCCGCGGCGAGATCATCGACGACCCGTGCGGCTCCTGCCAGGGCGCGGGCCGCGTCACCCGCGAGCGCACGCTCTCGGTCAACATCCCGGCCGGCGTCGAGGACGGCACCCGCATCCGGCTCGCAGGCGAGGGCGAGGCGGGCTTGCGCGGCGGGCCGGCGGGCGACCTCTACATCTTCCTCTCGATCAAGCCGCACGCCATCTTCCAGCGCGACGGCGCCGACCTGTTCTGCCGCGTGCCGATCGGGCTGACCTCGGCGGCGCTCGGCGGCGAGATCGAGGTGCCGACGCTCAGCGGCGAGAAGGCGCGGGTGAAGATCCCCGAGGGCACCCAGACGGGCAAGCAGTTCCGCCTCAAGGGCAAGGGCATGAGCGTTCTGCGCTCGCGCGAGCTCGGCGACCTCTACATCCAGGTGCTGGTCGAGACCCCGCAGAAGCTGACGGCGCGCCAGCGCGAGCTGCTGCTGGAGTTCGAGCGCGAGAGCTCGGGCGCGACCCATCCCGAGAGCGCCGGCTTCTTCGGGCGGGTGAAGGACTTCCTCGGCGGGCTCGGCGGCACCGCCTCCTGAGCCCCGCGTTCAGCACTCCATGCTCCATATAAAAAACGCGGCCCGTCGTGAGACGGGCCGCCTTTCTCGTGCGGGACGAGCCTCAGAGCTTGTCGACCGCGTTCTTCACCGTGTCCTTGGCCTTGCCGACGGCCTGCTGGGCCTCGCCCTTGCGCTCCTGCGCGATGCCCTCGGCCTGGAGGCCGGGCTTGTTCATCGCCTTGCCGGCGGCCTGCTTGACGTTGCCGACGGCCTCGTTGGCCATGCCCTTGATCTTGTCGCTGGTGCTGCCCATGACGCTTCTCCTTGCTGACTGGTCCGAAGCGGCCTTGGCTGGCCGTTCCGCAGCAAGAACGTGGTGGGCGCGCCCCGGTTCCCGTCGCCCTGCGCGATTTCGTGCGCAGGAACCGTCGCCATGAAAAACGCCGGCACCCCGAGGGATGCCGGCGCTGCGATGGTCAGAAGCTGCCGGCGCGGTTCAGAGGCCGAGCTTCTTCTTGCGCTGGCCGAGCGTGCGCAGGCGCAGCGCGTTCAGCTTGATGAAGCCGGCAGCGTCGCGATGGTCGTAGGCGACCGCGCCTTCCTCGAAGGTGACGAGGTCCTGGTCGTAGAGCGAATAGGGGCTGGAGCGGCCGATGACGTGGACGCCGCCCTTGTAAAGCTTGAGCCGCACCTGGCCGGTGACGAACTCCTGGCTCTTGTCGATCAGCGCCTGCAGCATCTCGCGCTCCGGCGAGAACCAGAAGCCGTTATAGATCAGCTCCGCATATTGCGGCATCAGCTGGTCCTTGAGATGGGCGGCGCCGCGGTCGAGCGTGATCGACTCGATGGCGCGGTGCGCGGCGATCAGGATCGTGCCGCCGGGCGTCTCGTACATGCCGCGGCTCTTCATGCCGACGAAGCGGTTCTCGACCAGGTCGAGCCGGCCGATGCCGTTGTCGCGGCCGAGTTCGTTGAGCCTGGTCAGGAGGCTCGCCGGCGAGAGCTTGACGCCGTCGATGGCCACCGCGTCGCCGCGCTCGAAATCGATGGTGACCACGGTCGGGCTGTCGGGCGCCTCCTCGGGCGAGACGGTGCGCGAGAACACGTAGTCCGGCACCTCCTGCGCCGGATCCTCCAGCACCTTGCCCTCGGAGGAGACGTGCAGCAGGTTCGCGTCGGTCGAGAACGGCGCCTCGCCGCGCTTGTCCTTGGCGATCGGGATCTGGTGCTGCTCGGCGAAGGCGATCAGCTGCTCGCGCGAGCGCAGGTTCCATTCGCGCCAGGGCGCGATGACGTGCACGTCGGGCTTCAGCGCATAGGCCGTCAGCTCGAAGCGGACCTGGTCGTTGCCCTTGCCGGTGGCGCCGTGGGAGACGGCGTCGGCGCCGACCTTTTCGGCGATCTCAATCAGCTTCTTGCCGATGAGCGGCCGGGCGATCGAGGTGCCGAGCAGATAGACGCCCTCATAGGCGGCATTGGCGCGGAACATCGGGAAGACGTAGTCGCGGACGAATTCCTCGCGCAGGTCCTCGATGAAGATGTTCTCCGGCTTGATGCCGAGCAGCAGGGCCTTCTGGCGCGCCGGCTCCAGCTCCTCGCCCTGGCCGAGATCGGCCGTGAAAGTGACGACCTCGCAGTTGTAGGTGGTCTGCAGCCACTTGAGGATGATCGAGGTGTCGAGTCCGCCCGAATAGGCGAGCACGACCTTGTTCACGCGCTTGTCGGCCATCGACTGGTCTTCCTGCTGTCGCGATGCGGGGGATCCCGCGTCTTCATGTGAGATCGCGGCGCCAGACGGCCGCAATTCGGACTCAAGGGCGCACTATCCCAGCCCTACCGGCGACGCAATCGGAACCTTTTGATCGGTCGTGCGTCGTTTGGAAATGGGCTGAGCACGAGGCCGCTCCCGCGCGGGCGAAACACGCCCTCCGTTGGGGGCCGGTCGCCCTGGTCGAGAAGTGCGGACTCGCGCGGGCGAGGGCCGAAGATGGAGGCCTGATGGCGAATCGTCCCGTTCTGGATTTCTGGTACGAGTTCGCCTCGACCTATTCCTGCCTGAGCGCGCTGCGCATCGAGGAGCTGGCTGACAAGGCCGGCGTCGCGATCCGCTGGCGGCCCTTCCTGCTGGGCGCGATCTTCGCCGCCCAGGGTAATGGCAAGGCGCCCTTCAGCCTGTCCGCCAACAAGGCCCGCTATCTGTGGCGCGACGTGACCCGCAGCGCCGCGCGCGACGGCTACGCCATCGTCATGCCGGAGGGCTTTCCGCAGAACGCGCTCTCGGCGGCGCGCGTCGCCATGGCCGGGCGCGAGGCCGGCTGGCTGCCGGCCTTCTCCAAGGCGCTGTTCCGCGCCCAGTTCTGCGAGGGGCGCAACATCGCCGAAGAGGCGGTGCTGACCGCGGCGCTGCGCGAGGCCGGAACCGACCCGTCCGTGGCGCTGGCCGCGGCGCGCAATGGCGACGTCAAGGCGCGGCTCAAGGCCGAGACCGAGCTCGCCAATTCGCTCGGCATGTTCGGCGCGCCGACCTTCGTCACCGAGGATGGCGAGCTGTTTTGGGGCAATGACCGGCTCGAGGAAGCCCTGGCCTGGGCCCGCGACGGGCGCTGAGGCGCCCGCGCCGATCCGCTACTGCACGCTGGGGACGACCGGCGCCTTGGGGCGCCGCGTCAGCGGCGCCACCGGGCGCTCGGTGCGGTACTGGCCGCGTGCGATCGCGGTGAACAGCAGCGCGACGGCGGTCAGCGTCATCAGCCACCAGGTCTGGAACGAGGCGAAGCCGAGCGCCGCCAGCGAGAAAGCCGTGACATAGGCGGCGACGCCGCCGGCCGCGAGCGCGCCCGGCATGTGGCCCGCGGCGCGGATGGCGAAATACAGCGCCAGTGCCGCTGTGCTCGCCCCGACAAGGCCGAGCTCGTACCAGGTCTCGAACAGGATGGTGGTCGGCGCCTCCAGCGGCAGCACGCCGGTGATGCGGCCGCGCAGCACCGTGTCGAGCCCATGGCCGGTGATGAGCTGGATCGGCCGCGTCGAGATGATGTCGGCCCAGATGTCGAGGCCGAGCGCCACCGTGCTGAAGGCGTTCGGCACCAGCCGCAGGAAGGGCAGCAGCAGGAAGGGCAGCAGCGGCGCCAGCATTATCAGCGAGGCGGTGACGGCCGCGACCAGCCGCGCGCCGAAGCGGCGATTGGCGGCGACGACGCCGAAGGCGATCGCGCCGAACAGCATGGCGGCGGCCTCGCCGTCCTCGTAGCGGGTGACGGCGAGCACGCCGACGACCAGCGCGAGGCCGAGCGCGGTCAGGCCGCGCTCGCGCGAGAGCAGCCAGGCCAGGGCCGGCCAGGACATGATCAGGATGACGCTGACGCCGCGCTCGACGCTGCCGGCGGCGTCCGTGGCGCGGGCGCCCGAGGGGCCGAGCGTCTCGGTCAGCAGCAGGCCGATCGCCAGGATCGAGGCCAGGCCGGTGCCGAGCGCCGCCAGGTTGAGGTTCGAGGCGCGCATGCGCTCGGGCAGCGCAGCGGCACCGGAGAAGCCGAGGCCGATCGCCAGGAAGAGATTGGCGGCCTTGTCGCTGGCCGAGCCGGTGAACGGGCTCCAGACCAGCGAGAGCACCGCCCAGCCGACGAGGCCGAGCAGGATCAGGCCCGGGCGGCTGGTGAGCGAGCCCTTGAGATTGGCGCCGAACCAGCGCGGCGCCTCGATCAGCGCGGCGATCACCAGCAGCACCACGCCGATCGGCACCAGGATCACCGCGGCGCGGCGCGAGATCAGCGAGGCGAGCGGCAGGACCAGCGCCAGGATGGCGAAGCCGATGCGGCGCAGCAGCAGCGCGGCGTCGGCGGCGGGATCGAGCATGGTTTGAGACGGGCGGTTCATCGGCGATGGCTGTCCAGGCACGGGATCTCCTCTCCGGAAACTCCACCGGCAACCGTCCCGATGCGGACCCTAGCGCCTGTTCCGCGCCAGGGCTGTAGGGGATGCGCAACAGTGCCGCGGCTTCTCGCCCGCCTGACTCTGGACGCTCGCGCGGCTTCCGTGAGAAGAAGAGGGTGTCATGACACCGTCCTTCGCCGCCATCGTCTACGAGCAGGGTTTCGCCATCGACAGCCTGATGGCGCAGGTGGTCGAGCGCCTGAAGGCGGGCTCGCTGCGCCTCGGCGGCGTCGTCCAGCGGAATTCCGGCGATTGCGACGGCGTCTGCGACGAGATGGCGCTCGTCGACGTCGCTTCCGGAACCCTCTATCCGATCAGCCAGGCCCGCGGCGCCGGCGGCACGGGCTGCCGCCTCGACGCGGCCGGCCTGGCCGAGGCGGGCGGGGCGGTCGCGCGCGCGCTCAGCGAGGGCGTGGACCTCGTCCTGGTCAATCGCTTCGGCAAGCAGGAAGCGCTCGGCCACGGCCTGCGGGCCGAGATCGCCGCCGGCTGCCTCTCCGGCCGGCCGCTGCTCACCGCCGTCCGCCGCGATCATCTCGTCGACTGGGAGGCCTTCGCCGGCGAGGACTGGCAGCGCCTGCCGCCGGATGTCGAGCCGGTGGCCCGCTGGGCGCTGACGGCGACGGGCCGCGCGTGAGGTCGGCCCTGCCGCGCGCGGCGCCTGCCGCCCCGCGCCACCTGCTGCTGGCGGGCGGAGCCGCCGCCCTCATCCTTCTGGGGCTCGTCATCCTTCTGATCTGGCCGGCCGGCGACGGCGAGACCGCCACGGCGACGGCGCAGGCATCGCCCGCCGCCGCCGATCCGGCCGCTGCGGATACGGGCCAGCTAGGCCGCCTCCGCTCGGGGCTCGTGCAGGACATCCGGGCCGGTGCCGTCACGGTCGACCGCTATGGCGGCTGGGTCGCGATCCGGGTGGCCGAGGCCGCCAGCTTCGCGCCGGGACAAGCGGCCCTGCTCGACGGCTTCGCCGATCTCGGCCGGCGCATCGCCGCGCTCGCCGAGCGGGAGGGCGGGCCGGTGCGCGTCGGCGGCCATGGTGACGACCGGCCGCTGCCCAAGGGGTCGGCCTTTCCCGATGCGGACAGCCTGTCGCGGGCGCGGGCGGAAGCGGTGGCGGGCCTGCTCGGCACCCATCTCGCCGACGCCTCGCGGCTGTCGGTGCAGGGCTACGGCGCCGCCGAGCCGATCGCGGTCAATGCCGGCCCCGAGGGGCGGGCCCGCAACCGGCGCGTCGAGATCCTGCTGCGCCGGACGGAGTGAGCCGGCCGCGCCGCCGCCTCACTCGATGACGATGCGCGGCGCCTGGCGGGGCGTGCCGGCGAGCTGCGCCTGAACCTGCCGCGCCAGCATCAGATAGGCCTTGGCGTGCGGGCTCTCGGGATCGCTCGCGACGATCGGCCGGCCGCCATCCGAGGTCTCGCGGATCGGCATGGCGAGCGGGATCTCGCCGAGGAAGGGCACGCCGAGCCGCTCCGCCTCGTGGCGGGCGCCGCCATGGGCGAAGATGTCCGAGCGGTGGCCGCAGGCCGGGCAAACGAAATAGCTCATGTTCTCGACGACCCCGAGGATCGGCACCTCGACCTTGCGGAACATCGCCACGCCGCGGCGCGCGTCGAGCAGAGCGAGGTCCTGCGGCGTCGAGACAATGACGGCGCCGGCCAGCGGCGTCTGCTGCGCCATGGTCAGCTGCGCGTCGCCGGTGCCGGGCGGCATGTCGACCACCAGCACGTCGAGCTCGCCCCAGGCGACCTCGCGCAGCATCTGGGTGATGGCCGAGATCACCATCGGCCCGCGCCAGATCATCGGCGTCTCCTCGTCGACGAGGAAGCCGATCGACATGATCTTGAGCCCATGCGCCTCCATCGGCGCCAAAGTGCGGCCGGAGACCACGCGCGGCTTGCCGCTGATGCCGAAGATCTTCGGCACCGAAGGGCCGTAAATGTCGGCGTCGAGCACGCCGACGCGCAGGCCGAGCCTCGACAGGCCGACCGCGAGATTGGCCGTGGTCGTCGACTTGCCGACGCCGCCTTTGCCGCTCGCCACCGCGATGATCTGCTTCACGCCCGGCACGCCGGCCGCCTTCGGCACCGCCCCGCCGGGGCCGGCCTGGGCCTGGCGACGCGCCTGCGCCGCCGCCGAGGGCGCAGCTCCGGCCGGCTTGTCGGCGGTGAGGCCGACAAGCACCTGGCTCACGCCCGGCAGGCCGCCGACCGCGCTCTCGGCCGCCTTGCGCACCGGCTCCATCGCCTGCGCCTCCGTGGCGTCGATGCCGATGGCGAAGATCACCTTGCCGCCGTCGATCAGCACGTCGCCGATGCGCCCGGAGGCGGCCAGCGATTGGCCGCCGGCCGGCAGCTTCACCAGCTCGAGGGCGCGCATCACGTCGTTTCGGCTCAGGGCCATGGTCGGCCTCCTCGGTCGGGGATCAGGCGGCGGCCTTGCGGATGTGGAAGACGAGCAGCTCGCCCTCGGCCGCGCTGTGCTCGATGCTGGCCCCGGCCTCGCGCATCAGGCTGGGAATGTCGATGGCCGCCATCGGGTCGGTGCAGGTGACGACCAGCAGGTCGCCCGGCCGCGCCGTGCCCAGCGCCTTGCGCACGCGCAGTGCCGGCAGCGGGCATTTCAGACCGCGCAGGTCGAGCGGCGTCGGCGAAGCAAGGGTGGGCATGGTCATGAAGACGGGCTTTCGGCGGCTCGGCCGGTCGGACCCCGTCTTCATAGGACGGGCCGTCGCCGCCCGGCAACCGCGCGTTTCGACGCGGCGCGGGCTCAGTCGCGGCGGAAGATCACGGTGGCGAGCCAGCCGAACAGCAGGGCGAGCGCGGCCGTCATGATGCCGTAGAGTAGCGAGCGCTCATGCGCGGCCGAGGCCAGGCTCTGCTCCATGCCGGTCTTCACCACCTCGAAATTCGTGGTCTGCCGCGCCAGCGGCACGCCGCCGGCATAGAGCACGACCTCGACCTCGTAGGAGCCCGTCGGCGCCGTCGCCGGCACCCGGATCGGCGCGCTGAACAGCGAGGGCGACAGGAAGGTCACGCCGCGCTCGTCCTGTGCGTAGAGCTCCTTGTCCTGCATCAGCCGGATGAGCGCGTCGCGATAGGGGCCGATCCCGAACTCGAAGGCCTGTCCGGAGGGAACGCGCTGGGCATTGGCGAGGCCGACGCGCTCGCGCCGGGCCACGTCCTCGGAGAACATCTCCTTGATCGGCCGGTTGCTGGCGACCGAGATATAGATCGGCCGCTCGGGGAAGCGCCGCTGCTGGCGGTTGATCCAGACCGGGCCGACGCGCTCCTTCTCGCGCACGATCAGCATGCGCGGCGGGCCGCGCACCGTGACGACGATGTCGTAGGGGTCGCCGCGGGCCGCGGTGCGCCCCTCGCGCTCGACCAGCCCGAACACGGTGAGCTGCGCGCCGGTATAGTTCGAGGAGATGGTGATGCGGTGCGAGGACAGCGCCGCGATCAGGGTCTCGGCCGCGGCCGGCGCGGCCTGGAGGGCGCAGGCGAGACCGGCGACGAGGGCGCAGAGCAGCCGGCGGGTCATCGCGCGCTCTCCGGCAGCACGACCGAATAGGGGTCGTTCGGCGGCAGGAACAGCTCGACGCCGAAGCGCAGCCCGACCGAGAGGATCAGCAGCGCCAGCAGCAGGCGGAACGAGCCGGCATTGAGGTTGCGCGCGGCGCGCCCGCCGAACTGCGCGCCGATCACGCCGCCGATCAGCAGCAGAATCGCCAGGATGATGTCTACCGACTGGTTGGTGACCGCGTGCAGGATCGTCGCGCCGGTCATGGTCACGAGGATCTGGAACAGCGAGGTGCCGACCACCACCGCCGGCGGGATGCGGAAGAAGTAGAGCAGCGCCGGCACCAGGATGAAGCCGCCGCCGACGCCGAGCACCGCGCCGATGAAGCCGATCACCACCGCCAGCCCCGCGATCGGCAGCACGCTGGCATAGAGCTGCGAGCGGTAGAAGCGCATGCGCAGCGGCAGCCCCATCCAGGCCGGATGGCTGCCGGCCTTGCGGCGCAGGCGGGCCGGGCGGCCGCCGCGCTCCTTCAGCGCCGCGCGGATCGCGTCGAACAGCATCAGCCCGCCGATGAAGCTGAACAGCGTCACATAGGACAGGTTGATCACCAGCTCGAGCTGGCCGAGGCGGCGCATCGAGTTGAAGAAGAGGACGCCGAGCACCGTGCCGACGATGCCACCGCCGACCAGCACGCCGCCGAGACGCAAATCGAGCGCGTTGCGGCGCCAATAGGTGAGGACTCCGGTGGTCGAGGAGCCCGCGACCTGCGCCGCCACGGTGGCGACCGCGACGGCCGGCGGGATGTCGAGGAAGATCAGCAGCGGGGTCAGCAGAAAGCCGCCGCCGACGCCGAACAGCCCCGAGATGAAGCCGACGGCTCCGCTCAGGCCGAGCACCAGCAGGATGCTGATCGGCAGTTCTGCAATCGGTAGATAGATCTGCACCCGACTAAATCCCGTCGTCCGTCCGACGCCTTAGCCATGCGAAGGCGTCCAAACGGTGACGATAGAACCAAAACCTTTCCGGATTTACCCGGTTCGGAGCTGGTTTTTCTCTGGCGTGGCGGCCGGGCCGCGGCGTTAGCCGCGACTTGGGCGCGCCGGCTTCTTCGGCGGGGTCGGCGCGCTGTCCCAGCCCTCGGCCGGCGCGGCGACTTCGTTGGCGACCGCCTCCAGCGCCTTCGGCTTCCAGCTTTCGGCGGCGGCTTTGGCGCCGGCGAGCTCGGCCGCCGGCAGGCGGGCTGCGACCTCGTCGCGCTTGCGGGCGGCGTCCTCGTCGCCCTGGGACGCGGCGATGGCGAACCAGCGATAGGACTGCGCCATGTCGGCCGGCGCCCCGAGCCCGCGCCCGAGCAGGATGGCGAGGTTGTACTGGCTGTCGCGCACGCCGAGCTCGGCCGCGCGGCGGAACCACTGTGCGGCAGTGGCGTAGTCGGGCTTGCCGTCGACGCCCTCGGCATGGAGCACGGCGAGATTGTGCATCGCCTTGGCGTTGCCGCTCTCGGCCGCGCGCCCGTACCAGACGCGGGCGAGCGCCGGGTCGCGGGTGGTGCCGATGCCCTTCTCGAACATGTTGCCGAGGCGGAACTGCGCCGGGGCGAGCCCGGCGACGGCGGCGCGCTCGAACAGCTTCAACGCCAGCTGCGGATCGCGGACGGTGCCGGGCGTGTCGGCGGCGCGGGTCGCCAGCTCGTAGACGGCGCGGGCGTCGCCGGCGAGCGCGGCCTTGCGCAGCCCGGCCGTGCCGAGCGTCGGCGGCAGGTCGCCGAGCCCGGTCACGGCGGCGATCGGCTCCGGGCCGGCGGCCGGTGGCAGCGAGGCGACGGTGGTCGGCGTGTCGGCGGTGACGTCGCCGCTCAGCGAGAGCGGGCCGGAGGCCTGGGCCGGGCCGGTGCCGAGCGGCAGCGCGGTCGAAGGGGCGGCGAGCTGGTCCTTGGCCGGGGCCGCGGGCGCCTCGCCGACGGTCTCGGTCGGCTTGGCGGCCGGCTGCGGCGCGGTGGCCTGCAGCGCGCCGGCCTTGTCCTGCGCCGGGGTGACGTCCTTGAGCGAGCCGGTCATGACCTGCGCCGCGCCCATGGCGAGCACCACGGCGGCAAGGCCGAGCAGCAGCGGACGGCGCCGCTTCTCCATGATCTCCTTGAGACGCCCGCCGCTCTGGGCGGGCTTGCCGGCGCGCGCCGGCTCCGGCGTCACGCTCGGCGCGCTGGCGGCGGCCTCGCTGGCCGCCTTGGCCGAGCGACGCGCCGCGGCGATCAGGCTCTGGCGCACCGCGACCGGATCGCTCGGCGAGGCGGGAGACTGCCCGTCGAGCCGGGGTCGGCCGGAGCCGGGCTCCAGCGGCAGGTCGACGCTCTCCAGCGAGGGGCGCTGGCTCGCGGGGCGCTCGGGCGCGGCGGCGGCCGGCACGGCCAGCCTGTCGAGGCCGGGCATGACCGGGCGCTGGCTCGCCGCCTGGCCGCGCTGCGACGGGTCGCGCTCGCCGGCGAGCTCGGCCTCGAGATTGCCGATGCGGGCGATCACGGTTTCCAGCGTGCGCTGCACCGCGCCGATCGCGTCCTGGGTCTGGCGGCCCGATGAGACATGGGTGTCGTGCAGGCCGCTCATCAGGTCGCTGAGCTGGGCGAGGCTGCCGCCCCGGGCCGGCGAGATGTCGGCCACGGCGGCGCGCGCCGCGCGCTCGGCGGCGGCCGCGGTGTCCTCGCGCATCGTCTTCAGATGCGTGACGAGGTCCTGCAGCGTGCGCTCGATGCCGGTCTCGGCGGTGCGGGTCGCGGCCGCCTCGTCGAGGCGGCTGGCGATGCGGCTGATCTGGCGCTCCAGCGCGTCGAAGGAATCGGCACCGGCGCCGGGGCGGCCCGCCTCGTCGATCTTGCTCGCGAGATTGCGCAGCATCTCCTCGACCGGGCGCATGTCGACGCGCGCGACCGGGCCGCTGCCGTCCTCGACCATCTGCGCGAGGCTGTGGGAGGCGGCGAGCGATTCGATGCGCCCGGCCAGCGCCTCGATCTGCCGCTCGATCGCGCCGGTATCCCGGCCGCTCACCGCTTCCATCTGCTGCTGCAGGGCGTCCAGGCGGCTGCCGAGCACGTCCGATGAGCGCTCGGTCAGGTCCTCCAGGCGGATGACCAGCGCCTCGATGCGCTCGCTCAGCGCATCCGAGGCCGGGCGGCCGAGCGCCTGCATCTCGTCGAGGCGGGCGATCAGCTGGGCGATCTGCCCCTCGATCACCGCGGGCTTCATCGCCGGCAGGGTGTCGAGCTTCTGCGCCAGCGACTCGACCTGCCGCGACAGGGCGGCGAGCGGCTTGGCGTCGGCGCCCTGCGTGCGGTCGGAGAGCAGCGTCTCGCGCACGTCCTGGATCGCATCGGACAGGGTGCGCAGCTCGCGCGCTGCCGGCTGCGTCTCACGCAGCTGGCCGATCTCGCCGGAGAGCGCGCCGAGCTGGCGCGAGATGTCGTCGAAGCGCGCGCCGCCGGTCTGGGCGGAGGCCTCGGCCCGCAGCTCGCGGATCTCACGCAGCAGCGGCGCGACCAGTGCCTGGTCGCCGCCGCGCGCCACCAGCGCGTCGACCTTGGCGGCCAGATGCGCGATTTCGAGCTCGAAGCGGTCGAGATTGTCGGCAGAGCGGCCGTCGCCGAGCCGCGCGATCTCGGCTTCCATGCGCGCCAGCGGCTTCAGAACGCTGTCGAGCCGGTCGCGCCCGTCGAGGCGCTCGATCCGGGTGCCGAGGTCGCCGATGGCGCGCTCGAGCGGGCGGAAGGCGGCGCGCTGGTCCTCGGGCGACGGCGCAGGCTGGGCCTGCGGCAGGCGGACGCTGAGCGCGCGCAGTTCCTCGCGCAGTCCGGCGAGCGTCCGGGCCGGGGCCTCGCGCTCGCTCGCGCCGGCCGGCTCGTCGTCGAGCGCGCGCTGGCGGGCGCGGATGTCGGAGACCGCGGCGGCGAGGCCCTCGCGGCTGAGATAGGGGCGGGTGCCGCGCTCGGAGGCGGCGGAGGCGGCGGAGGCGGCGGCGGCGGGCGCACGGGCGGGCTCGACCGCGCGGCGCTCGATCTCGTTCAGCCGCTCGCCCATCGTCTTGATGGCGTCGGCGATGACGGTGGTGGCGCGCTCCTGGCGCTCGGCGGTGACGCGCTCGCTGGCGGCGAGGCGTTGCTCGGTCTTCTCGATCCACTGCGCGATCGAATCGAGCGCGCCGGCGGTGCGGGCGCCGGTGTCGCGGCTCAGCCGCTCGGCCATGGCGGCCTGGGTGATGAAGGCGTCGAGCTCGGCGCGGGAGAGGTCGGCGCGGCTCTGGGCCCGCGGGCGCGGCTCCGGGGCCGGCGTGGTCTGCATCTCGCCCTGCGACAGGCGGGCCAGGCGCTCCGAAAGCGCGGCGATGTCGAGCTGCTCGGGCGGCTGCGCGGCCGGGGCTGCGGCGGCAGGTGCCTCCAGCTCGACGGCCTCGATGCGGATCTTGCTGTCCAGCCATTCGCCGAGCGTCATGCCGGCACGGCGCGCGGCCGCCTTCGCGGCGTCGCGGGTCCGCGGGTCGACGCCCTTCACGCTCCAGGGCAGGCTAGTGGCCATTGTCACGCTCGCCTACGGGGGCCGGTTTCCGAAAGGCCGCCGCGGTCCCCTGAGCCGCAGAGCCTGTCGCGATCGTGGCGGAAATGACCATCCGGTTGACGCCGGCACCGCTTTCGTTCGCAGACCGGATTTTTCGTGGGCACGGTAAACGGACGGTTAATAAACGGCCGCCGGGCGTTAATTATTTGGAAATCTTCGCCCGCACTGCAGCCCTCCGGCACGCCACGTAACGGTAACTTACCCTTGCGGCAGCGTGGATTACCTGACGTAAGGTGCCGTTGCGGCCTATGTGCGGTGCAGCACGAACCGATCCCCCCGAGCGGTTCGGCCCGAACAGTGTTTTTGAAAGATGCTCCCATGCCGCGCCACAGCCTCGCTCTGGCGGCCGCGTCCTCGCATGCAGGCCGCGCCGCGCCCAGTCCGTTCACCGCCGATGCCGGCGCCGAGAGCGGTTTCACCATCAGCGACCTCGCGCGCGATTTCGGCGTGACCCTGCGCACGCTGCGCTTCTACGAGGCGCGCGGCCTGCTCTCGCCGGCGCGCAACGGCATGACCCGCATCTACTCTGCCCGCGACCGCGTCCGGCTCGCGCTGATCCTCAAGGGCAAGCAGCTCGGCTTCACCCTGGTCGAGATCCGCGCCATGCTGGCCGAAGAGGACAAGGCGGCCGAAGGCGGTCATGACGGCGCGGCCTCCGTCGGCGGCCTGCACCTCAGCCGCGAGCAGATCGCCGAGCAGCTCGAGCTGCTGCGCACCCAGCGCGGCGAGATCGAGACCGCGATCGGCGAGCTGGAAGAGACCCTGGCGCGCATGTCGCGCTGAGCCCGCCGCAGGCGGCCTCGCCGCGGACAGGATGACGAGCCCCGGACAGTCCGCTGTCCGGGGCTTTTTCGTTGCGGCGCGCCGGGATCCTCCGGCCGTCGCGCCGCCCGCGCCAGCATGTCGCGCGCTGCCGCCGCTTCGCGCCCCTTGGCATTCGCCCGAAAGACTGTTTATATGTAAACAATAAAGCTGCGGGCCGCATCGTGAGGCGCGCGCGAGGTCACGGACAGATCGGGAGGTTGCGATGCCGGCTTACAAGGCGCCCGTCGAGGACACGCTGTTCCTCCTGAACGACGTCTTCCAGTTCCAGCGCTACAACAACCTGCCGGGCTTCGCCGAGGCGACGCCCGATCTCGTCGAGGCCGTGCTCGGCGAGGGCGCCAGGCTCTGCGAGGAGGTGCTGCAGCCGCTGAACCGCAGCGGCGACCTGGAAGGCTGCACCCGCAAACCCGACGGGACGGTGACGACGCCCAAGGGCTTCAAGGCGGCCTATGAGGCCTTTGCCGGCGGCGGCTGGATCGGGCTGGCGCTCGATCCGGAGTATGGCGGTCAGGGCCTGCCCTACACGCTCGGCGCGATCATGAACGAATACGCCTCGTCGGCGAACATGGCCTTCGCCATGTATCCGGGGCTGACCATGGGCGCGATGGCGGCGCTCAACGTCCATGGTTCCGACGCGCAGAAGCGCACCTATCTGCCGAAGATGGCAGAAGGCGCCTGGTCGGGCACGATGAACCTGACCGAGCCGCATTGCGGCACCGATCTCGGCCTGATCAAGACCAAGGCCGTGCCGCAGGGCGACGGCTCCTACGCCATCACCGGCACCAAGATCTTCATCTCCGCGGGCGAGCAGGACATCACCGAGAACATCGTCCATCTCGTGCTGGCCCGCATCGAGGGGGCCCCGGCCGGCACCAAGGGCATCTCGCTCTTCGTGGTGCCGCGCAACGAGATCGCGGCGGACGGCTCGGTCGGCGCCAACAACAAGGTCACTTGCGGCTCGATCGAGCACAAGATGGGCATCCACGGCAACGCCACCTGCGTCATGAACTATGACGGCGCCCGCGGTTGGCTGGTCGGCGAGGAGAATCGCGGTCTCGCCGCCATGTTCGTGATGATGAACGAGGCCAGGCTCGGCGTCGCCATCCAGGGGCTGGCGCAGTCCGAGGTCGCCTACCAGAACGCGGTGGCCTATGCGAAGGACCGGTTGCAGGGCCGGGCGCTGACCGGGCCGAAGGAGCCCGGCAAGCCGGCCGATCCGCTCTTCGTCCATCCCGACGTGCGCCGCACGCTGATGTCGATCAAGGCCTTCAACGAGGCGGCGCGGGCCTTCGTGATCTGGAACGCGCTGAAGTCGGACGTGGCGCATCGCTCCGCCGACGCGGCCGAGCGGCAGGCCGCCGACGACCAGCTCGGCCTGATGACGCCGGTGCTGAAGGGCGTGCTGACCGATGTCGGCTTCGACAATGCGGTGAAGGCTCAGCAGATCTTCGGGGGGCACGGCTACATCGCCGAGCACGGCATGGAGCAGTTCGTGCGCGATGCCCGCATCGCCATGATCTATGAGGGCGCGAACGGCGTCCAGGCGATGGACCTCGTCGGCCGCAAGCTCGGCCGCGACGGCGGGCGCGCCATCATGGCCTTCTTCAACGAGGTCGGCGGCTTCGTGAAGGCGAACGAGGGCGACGCGGCGCTGAAGCCGCTGCTCGGCCCGCTCGCCGCCTCGCTCGGCCATCTCCAGCAGGCGACGATGTGGTTCATGAACAATGCGCTCGCCAGGCCGGACAATGCCGGCGCCGGCGCCGACGATTACATGCACCTGCTCGGCCTGGTCAGCCTCGGCTATATGTGGGCGCTCATGGCCAAGGCCGCGCAGGAGAAGCTCACCGCCGGCGGCGACGAGCGCCTCGCGGCCAAGCTGGTCACCGCCCGCTTCTTCATGGAGCGCTCGCTGCCAGAGACCGCGGCGCATCTGGCGCGGATCACTGCGGGGGCTGATACCACCATGGCGCTGGAGCCGGAGCTGTTCTGAGCGCAGCGCGAGGTCTTCGTCCATGGCTCGGCCGCATTTGCGTCTGTCCACCGAGTTCGGTGCCGTTATCATCGACCCGAGCGAAGACGATATCGTCGACGTCATGGCAGCGCTGAAGCCCGGCGACGGGCCCGCCTTCGCAATTCTGGCCGAGGACCAGGATTATGGTGATTATGTCCAGGCGGCCGGAGGTCCGGATCCGGAAACAGGCCAGCCGCGCTACTGCATCGAAAGGCGCCGATACGAGCGCGATGATCGCGGGGTTATCGTCAGCCCGGACCGTTATGACCACTTCGCTGCATGCATCCGCGACGAGGCCCGGCCGCTCGGACGGACCTACATCACGACCAACGGATTTCAGGTCAATGTGAGAACCGACGAAGTCCTGCTGCTCGAGGATGCGATCGACGTGTTCAACCAGTTTGTGGAAAGTCGTGACCTGCCAAAGCAGTTCACCTGGAGATCGAACCGCGCGGATGTCGACCGGATCGGAGAGATAGGTCGACAATAATTCTATCGTGTCGTCGTCCCATCCGGGCCGAAGGCCACCAGAGATCGGCGCAAACAAGTCGGAGAACGCCATGGCAGACGCCTTCATCTACGACCATGTCAGGACGCCGCGCGGCAAGGGCAAGGCCGACGGCTCCCTCCACGAGGTGACCGCGATCGAGTTGGGGACGCAGACCCTGCGCGCCATCCGCGAGCGCAATGGGCTCGAGCCGAGCCTCGTCGAGGACGTCGTCATGGGCTGCGTCGATCCGGTCGGCGAGGCCGGGGCCGACATCGCCCGCACCGTCGCGCTCAAGGCCGGCTACGGCCAGCAGGTGCCCGGCGTGCAGATCAACCGCTTCTGCGCCTCGGGGCTCGATGCGGTGAACCTCGCCGCCGCGCAGGTTATGTCCGGCCAGAAGGAGATGGCGATCGGCGGCGGCGTCGAGAGCATGAGCCGTGTCGGCATGGGGGCCTCGGGCTTCGGCATCGCGGTCGATCCCTCGGTGGCGATCGACACCTATTTCATGCCGCAGGGCGTCGCGGCCGATCTGATCGCCACGAAATACGGCTTCTCGCGCGACGATGTAGACGCCTATGCCGTGCGCTCGCACAAGCGCGCCGCCAGGGCCTGGGCCGAGGGGCGTTTCGCGAAGTCGGTGATCCCCGTCACCGACGTCAACGGCCTGATCATTCTCGACCGTGACGAGACCATCCGGCCGAACACCGACATGCAGGCGCTGGCGGCGCTGAAGGCCTCCTTCGTCCAGATGGGCGAGATGGGCGGCTTCGACGCGGTCGCGACCGCTGCGCATCCGGATGTCGAGTTCGTCAACCACGTCCACCACGCCGGCAACTCGTCGGGCATCGTCGATGGTGCCGCGGCCGTGCTCGTCGGCTCGAAGAAGGCGGGCAGGGCCGCCGGCATCAAGCCGCGCGCCCGCATCCGCGCCTTCGCCACCACCGGCTCAGACCTCGCCTTGATGCTGACCGGGCCGGTCGACGTCACCGAGCTGGTGCTGAAGAAGGCCGGCATGACGCCGAAGGACATCGACCTGTTCGAGCTGAACGAGGCCTTCTCCTCGGTGGTGCTGCGCTACCAGCAGGCCTTCGACATCGACGACGAGATCCTCAACGTCAACGGCGGGGCCATCGCCATGGGCCATCCGCTCGGCGCCACCGGCGCGATGATCCTCGGCACCGCGCTCGACGAGCTGGAGCGCACCGGCAAGCAGACTGCGCTTGTGACCTTGTGCGTCGCGGTCGGCATGGGTGTCGCGACCATCATCGAGCGGGTATGAGCCTCGCCGTTTTTCCGGGGCGGCCCGCAGGGCCGAGCCCGGAACCCGTGATCACCGGCCGATGTGAGGGATGCACAGCGGCCGCCGCCTTACAGACATCAGCGCACGTCGTTTTCATGGGCTCCGGGCTCCTCGCTCCGCTCGGTCCCGGAATGACGAGGGAGGACTTCAGATGAACCTCACCAATTTCCGCTTCGAGACCGATTCCGACGGCATCGCGACGCTGACCTGGGACGTGCCCGGCCGCTCGATGAACGTCATCACGCCGGAGGTCATGGCCGAACTCGAGTCCGTCGTGGACGCGGTCGCGGCCGACGCGGCCATCAAGGGCTGCGTCATCGTCTCCGGCAAGGAGAGCTTCTCCGGCGGCGCCGACCTCACAATGCTGCAGGGCCTGCGCGACCTCTATGTCGGGCTGGCGAAGGAGCAGGGCGAGCAGGTCGCGATGCAGCGCTTCTTCGACGAAAGCCGCAAGCTCAGCCAGCTCTACCGCAAGCTCGAGACCTGCGGAAAACCCTTCGCCGCGGCGGTGCACGGCGTCTGCCTGGGCGGCGCCTTCGAGCTGGCGCTCTCCTGCCAGCTGCGCGTGCTCTCAGACGATCCGGCGACGCGCGTCGGCCTGCCCGAGATCAAGGTCGGTCTGTTCCCCGGCGCCGGCGGCACCCAGCGCGTCGCCCGGCTGATGCAGACCGGCGACGCGCTGCAGATGATGTTCAAGGGCGAGCAGCTCAAGGCGCTGCCGGCACGCAATATGGGCCTCGTCCATGCCGTGCTGCCGCGCGAGCAGATGGTCGCCGCCGCGAAGGAGTGGCTGCTCGCCAATCCGCAGGCGAAGCAGCCCTGGGACGATCCCAAGTTCAAGCTGCCCTCCAACAAGGTGCATTCGGCCGCCGGCATGCAGATCTGGCCGCCGGCCAGCGCGATCTATCGCCGCGAGACCAACGACAACTACCCAGCGGCCCGCGCCATCCTCTCGGCCGTCTATGAGGGGCTGCAGCTGCCGATCGACCTCGCGCTTAAGGTCGAGAGCCGCTACTTCGCCAAGATCCTGCGGACGAAGGAGGCGGCCTCGATGATCCGCTCGCTCTTCGTCTCGATGCAGGAGCTGAACAAGGGTGCCCGCCGCCCGGCCGAGGTGCCGCCCTCGAAGCTCAGGAAGATCGGCGTCGTCGGCGCCGGCTTCATGGGCGCCGGCATCGCCTATGTCACCGCCAATGCCGGCCTCGAGGTCGTGCTGGTCGATCGCGACATCGAGGCGGCGGAGAAGGGCAAGGCGCATTCGCACAAGCTCGTCTCCGACCAGATCGCCAAGGGCCGCGCCAAGACCGCCGACCGCGACGCGCTGCTCGGCCGCATCACCGCGAGCGCGGACTATGCTGACCTCAAGGGCTGCGACCTGGTGATCGAGGCCGTGTTCGAGGATCCCAAGGTCAAGGCCGAGGTCATCGCCAAGGTCGAGGCCGTGATCGGCCCCAAGACGATCTTCGGCTCCAACACCTCGACGCTGCCGATCACCGGCCTCGCCCAGCACAGCCAGCGCCCGAAGAACTTCATCGGCATCCATTTCTTCTCGCCGGTCGAGAAGATGCTGCTGGTCGAGCTGATCGTCGCGAAGAAGACCGGCGACAAGGCGCTCGCCCTGGCGCTCGACTATGTCCGCGCCATCCGCAAGACGCCGATCGTGGTCAACGACACGCGCGGCTTCTACGCCAACCGCTGCGTCGGCAACTATCTGCTGGAAGGCCATCTGATGCTGATGGAGGGCGTGCCGCCGGCGATGATCGAGGCGGCCGGCAGGCAGGCCGGCATGCCGGTCGGCCCGCTTTCGCTCAACGACGAGGTCGCGGTCGACCTCGCCCTGAAGATCCTCAAGGCGACCAAGGCGCAGCTCGGTCCGGAAGCGGTCGATCCGCAGCAGGACAAGCTGTTGACCGCGCTGGTCGAGACCCATGGCCGCCTCGGCCGCAAGAACCGCAAGGGCTTCTACGACTATCCGGAAGGCGGCCCGAAGCGGCTCTGGCCCGGCCTCGCCGAGATCGCCGGCAAGCGCCTCGATCCCGAGAGCGTCGACATGGCGGAGCTGAAGCAGCGCCTTCTGGTCACGCAGGCGCTGGAGGCGGCGCGCACCAATGAGGAAGGCGTCGTCACCGATCCGCGCGAGGCCGATGTCGGCTCGATCATCGGCTTCGGCTTCGCGCCCTGGTCGGGCGGCACGCTGTCCTTCATCGACAATATGGGGGCCGCGGCCTTCGTGAAGCTCTGCGAGACGCTGGCGAAGAAGCACGGTCCGCGTTTCAAGCCGAACCGCCAGCTCAAGCGCATGGCCAAGACGGGCGAGAGCTATTACGGCGCCGCCGCCCGCAAGGCGGCCGGCGAGGCGGCCTGACCATCCGACGATGCGGGGACCAGCCGGCTCCACCGGCCGGTCCCCCTTAGTTCAGCGGAACAGCCGCTCGTGCAGCAGCGGCCCCAGCCAGTCGACGAAGACTCGCAGCCGGCGCGAGGCGTGCTGGCGGTGGGGATAGAGCAGGGCGACCGGCATCGGGTCGGCCCGGTGCTCGGGCATGACCTCGACCAGTTCGCCGGCGGCCAGATGCTCGGCCACGTCATAGGCCGGGATCTGCAACAGGCCGAGGCCGGCGAGACAGCAGGCGATCGAGGCCTCGGCGCTGTTGACGGTGACGCGCCCGCCCATGATCAGCCCCCGCGACTGACCGTCCTCCCGCCATTGCCAGTCGTCGAGCCGCCCGCTCGACGGCGAGGCGTAGTTCACCGCCTGGTGCGCTGGCAGATCCTGCGGGCCGGCCGGCGTGCCGCGCCGCGCCAGATAGGCCGGGCTCGCCACGTTGATCAGCGCCAGTTCTCCGAGCGAGCGGGCGATCAGGCTGGAATCGGCGAGCGGGCCGACGCGCAGCACGCAGTCCACCCGGTCCTCGATCAGGTTGACCGCCCGGTCGGTGACGCCGAGCTCGACATCGATCCCGGGATAGCGATCGAGGAAATCGGGCAGGGCGGGCGCCAGGATCAGCCGGCCGATGCGGCCCGGCACGTCGATCCGCAGCCGCCCGGCAGGCCCCTCCGCCTCGCCGCGGAACAGCGCCTCGACATCCTCGACCTCCGCGACCAACCGGACGCAGCGCTCATAGAGGGCGAGCCCGTCCTGGGTCGGCGAGACATGGCGGGTCGTGCGGTGCAGCAGCCGGGTGCCGAGCCGGTCCTCGAGCTGGCGGATCGCGGCCGAGACCGAGGAGCGCGGCTGGCCGAGCGTCGCCGCCGCTTTGGTGAAGCTCGCGCGGTCCACGACGCAGACGAAGGTGGCGAAGAGGTCGATCCTGTCCATCGCCCGAGTTCGGCATTGTTCGCTCGTTCTGACAAGTCATGTCAGCTTATCCGGCTTTATCCCGACAATCCCGCCGCTACCTTTCCCGACGACGGAGCGCCTTCGCGCTCCCCCAGCCAAGGAGGCGTCTCATGGCCGACCACAGCATCAAGGGTAAGACCGTCATCATCGCCGGCGGCGGCAAGAATCTCGGCGCGCTGATCGCGCGCGACCTCGCCGCCAATGGCGCGAAGGCCATCGCGATCCACTACAACAGCGCCGGGGCGCGCGCCGAGGCGGAGGCCACGGTGAAGGCGGTCGAGGCGGCGGGCGCGAAGGCGGCGGCCTTCCAGGCCGACCTCACCACTGCGGGCGCAGTCGAAAAGCTCTTCGCCGAGGCGGTCCAGGCCTTCGGGCGGCCCGACATCGCCATCAACACCGTCGGCAAGGTGCTCAAGAAGCCGATCGTCGAGATCAGCGAGGCCGAATATGACGAGATGGCCGCGGTCAACGCCAAGTCGGCCTTCTTCTTCCTCAAGGAGGCCGGCCGCCATCTCAACGACAATGGCAAGGTCTGCACGCTGGTGACCTCGCTGCTCGGCGCCTTCACCCCCTTCTATGCCGCCTATGCCGGCATGAAGGCGCCGGTCGAGCACTTCACCCGCGCGGCCTCCAAGGAGTTCGGCGAGCGCGGCATCTCGGTGACGGCGATCGGGCCCGGCCCGATGGACACGCCGTTCTTCTACCCGGCGGAAGGCGCCGACGCGGTCGCCTACCACAAGACCGCGGCCGCGCTCTCGAAGTTCACGCCGACCGGCCTGACCCATATCGAGGACATCGTGCCCTTTATCCGCTTCCTCGTCTCCGAGGGCTGGTGGATGACCGGCCAGACGATCCTGGTGAACGGCGGCTACACCACCAAGTGACGATTGTCCGCGGCGCCTCCCGCCGGCTATGGCGGGGGCGCAAGCGGCGCCGTGCCCGCCGGAAACCGAAGAGATACGATGCCCCTCAGGCCCGTCATCCGCTTTCCCGACCCCCGGCTTAAGGAGCCGGCGGCGCTGGTCACCGTTTTCGATGCGGCGCTGCGCGGGCTCGCGGCCGATCTGCTCGAGACGATGCGAGCGGCGCCGGGCGTCGGCATCACCGCGCCGCATGTCGGTATCCCCTTGCGTCTCGTCGTGCTGGAACTGGAGCCCGGCGCGGTGCGCACCTATGTCAACCCGGTGCTCGACCGGATCTCGCGGGAGACCATCTGCCATGTCGAGGGCAGCGTCTCGATGCCGGGCGTCACCGCCGAGATCGAGCGCTTCGCACAGGTCACGGTGCGCTACCGCGATCTCGACGGCGCCGAGCTGATCGAGGAGGCGACGGGCTTCCACGCCGTCTGCCACCAGCACGAGATCGACCAGCTCGACGGCGTCTTCTGGCTCGACCGCCTGTCGCGGCTGAAGCGCGAGCGGGCCATCGCCCGCTACGAGAAGCTGCGGCGGGCCTGACCGGTCGCGCCGTCGCCGCTCACTTCACCAGCGGGCAGCCGCCTTCGGACAGCGGCCGGAAGGCCTGGTCGCCCGGAATGGTGCGCACGAGCTTGAGATAGTCCCAGGGATACTGCGACTCGCTCGGCTTCTTGACCTCGAGCACGTAGAGGTCGTGGACCATGCGGCCGTCCTCGCGGATGACGCCGTTCCTGGCGAAGAAGTCGTTGACCGGCGTCTTCTTCATCTGCGCGGCGACGGTCGCAGTGTCCGTGGAGCCCACGGCCTTCACCGCGGCGAGGTAGTGCATGATCGCCGAATAGGTACCGGCCTGGCCCATGGTCGGCATCGCCTTGTGGCGCTCGAAGAAGCGCTTCGACCAGGCGCGCGTCTCGTCGTTCAGGTCCCAGTAGAACGCTTGGGTCAGGATCAGCCCCTGCGCGTCCTGCAGCCCGATGGCGTGGATGTCGGTGATGTGGAGATAGAGCCCGGCGAGCTTCACGCCGGTCTGCGGCAGGCCGAACTCGGTCGCCTGCTTGATCGTCGCGATCTGGTCGGCGCCGGAGCTGGCGATGCCGATCATCCTGGCACCGGAATTCTGGGCCTGGAGCAGATAGGAGGAGAAGTCGGTCGTGCCCTGCGGATGCTTGACGCTGCCCAGGATCGTGCCGCCGGCCTTCTTCACCGCCTCTGAGGTGTCGCGCTCCAGCGCGTGGCCGAAGGCGTAGTCGGCCGTGATGAAGTACCATGGGCCCTGCTTGGCCAGCGGCAGCCCGGTGCCGACGGCGAGCGCATAGGTGTCGTAGGTCCAGTGGATCCCGGTCGGCGCGCAGAACTTGCCGGTGAAGTCGGAGGAGCCGCCGGTCGAGGCCAGCACCAGCTTGTTCTTGCGCCGGCCGATCTCCTGGATGCCGAGCAGCACGGAGGAGGTCGGGATGTCGGCGATCACCTCGACGCCGTCCTCGTCGATCCAGCGGTTGACCAGCGCCGAGCCGACATCCGGCTTGTTCTGGTGGTCGCCGGCCAGGATCTCGATCTTGCGGCCGAGCACGCTGCCGCCGAAATCCTCGGCCGCCATCTGCGCTGCGATCACCGAGCCGGGGCCGGCCATGTCGGCATAGATCCCGGCCATGTCGTTGAGGACGCCGATGCGCAGCGGCTTGGTGGTGTCGGCGACGGCGCCGGCGATCAGGAAGGGCGAGAGCAGGCCGGCCAGCCCGATGGCGATGCTGCGAAGCGACATGAGAGTTCCGAGAGCGGTTGCAAGGGGTTGCCGAGAGCCGCAACGTCTAGGAAGCCGCGCGGCCGGCGGTCAATATCGCGATGCACAAATAAAAACGACCTCCCGCAACCGTGTCCGGCGGGAGGTCGTTCCTGTCGTGTGGGGCGGCCGGAAGGAAACACCGTTCCGGCCGGCTTGCGCGCCTCGATCTCAGTTGGCGACCGCGCGGATGACCTCGCGCAGCTTGCCGATCATCTCGTCGATCTGACTTTCGGTGATGATCAGGGGCGGCGAGAAGGCGATGGTGTCCGCGGCGGTGCGGATCATCAGGCCTTCCTCGAAGGCCTTGTCGATCGTGGCGAAGCCGCGCTTGCCGACGCCCTCGGCGCTCGGCGCCAGGTCGACGGCGCCGACTAGTCCGAGCGTGCGGATGTCGACGACGTTCGGCTCGCCCTTCAGGCTCATCACCGCATCCGCCCAGAGGTCCTCGAGGTCGCGGGCGCGCTCGAACAGCCCCTCGTCGCGATAGATGTCGAGGGTGGCGAGGCAGGCCGCCGCCGCCAGCGGATGCCCGGAATAGGTGTAGCCGTGGAACAGCTCGATCGCATTGTCGGGCCCGTTCATGAAGGCGTCGTAGATGTGCTTGCGCACCAGCACGCCGCCCATCGGCACGGTGCCCGAGGTCACGCCCTTGGCGAAGGTGATCATGTCGGGCACGACGCCGTAGCGCTCGGCGGCGAAGGCGAAGCCGAGACGGCCGAAGCCGGTGATGACCTCGTCGAAGATCAGCAGGATGCCGTGCTTGTCGCAGAGCTCGCGCAGGCGCTTGAGATAGCCCTTCGGCGGCGGCAGCGCGCCCGTCGAGCCGGCCATCGGCTCGACGATGACGGCGGCGATGGTCGAGGCGTCGTGCAGCGCGACCACGCGCTCCAGATCGTCGGCCAGATGCGCGCCCCACTCCGGCTCGCCCTTGCTGAAGGCCTGCTTCTCGCGGTCGTAGGTATGGGCGATGTGGTCGACGCCGGTGAGCAGCGAGCCGAAGAACTTGCGGTTGTTCGGCATGCCGCCGACCGAGATGCCGCCGAAGCCGACGCCGTGATAGCCGCGCTCGCGGCCGATCAGCCGGGTCTTGGCCGCCTTGCCCGAGACGTTCCAGTAGGCGAGGGCTATCTTGAGCGCGGTGTCGCCCGCTTCCGAGCCCGAGCCGGCGAAGAAGACGTGGTCGAGATCGCCCGGCGCCAGCGCCGCGATGCGGGCGGCGGCTGCGAAGACCTTGGGGTGGCCGTACTGGAAGGACGGGGCGTAGTCGAGGTCGCGCGCCTGCGCCTGGATCGCCTGGATGATCGGCTCGCGGGCATGGCCGGCATTGCAGCACCACAGGCCCGAAGTGCCGTCCATGATCGGGCGGCCTTCCGGCGTGTAGTAGAACATGCCCTCTGCCCGGGCGACCAGCCGCGGGTTGCGCTTGAACGAGCGGTTCGCCGTGAACGGCATCCAGTAGGCTTCGAGATCGTTCGGCGAACTGACGGCGGGCACGGTCGGGTTCATGAGGCGGATCCTGACGATTGAGACTTCGTCAACCTAGCAGCGCGACACACGCTGTAAATCCTGCGCCGGGCGGGGCTAGCCTGCGCCAGGCGAGCCGCGATCTGATACAGGTGACGCAGGGGCTAATCTGACTTAGGTTCAGGGGAAGGGGGCGAAACTGGATCAGACCCCTATGGTCATGAGTGAGACCGGTGCGGAGGCAGCGGAGACGCCGTCACCGGATGCGGTGCGTGCGCAGCTCGCGCGCGTGCTCGGCTCGGATATTTTCCGCGGCGCCAACCAGCTCGCCGCCTTCCTGACCTATGTCGTCGAGCAAACGCTCGCCGGCCGGGCCGGGGAGGTGAAGGGCTATACGATCGCCGTGGAGGCGTTCGGCCGCCCGGCCGAGTTCGATCCGCAGAGCGATCCGATCGTGCGCGTCGAGGCCGGCCGCCTGCGCAAGGCGCTCGGCCTGTATTACGCCACGGACGGCGTCGACGATCCCGTGCGCATCGACATTCCTGTCGGCGCCTATGTTCCCGTCTTCCTCTGCCGCACGACCCCGTCGGCTCTCGCCCCGCTGCCCGACATGCCGGCGGCCTGGCCGGAGATCGCGCCGCCGCCGCGCCGCAGGGTCCTCGACCGCTGGTGGTGGCTGCTCGTCGCGCTGGCGCTCGCGCTGGCCGTCATGCTCGTGGGCCGCACGCTGTGGTCCTCCCGGACAGACTCCGTTTGGCAGGCCCCCGCCACGGCGCGGCCGGCCGCGAAGGGCCAGGCCGGCGCCGCCGCGCCGGAGCCCGCCCGGCTGCCGGTCGTCTCAGTGGTCGTCGCCGAGACCGATCCGCCGCTGGAGGACGTCACCCGTGCCTTCGCGCGCCACGTCATCGACACCATGGCGCGCTTCGACGACATCGTGGTGGTCAAGACGCCGGATGCCGCGGCGCGCGCGGCCGTATCGGCCGACTATGTGCTGACCGTCGCCGCCTCGCGCGTCGGGCCGGCGATCGAGGGCGTCGCCCGGCTCAGCGCCAGCCGCGACGGTCGCGTGGTCTGGGCCAGTTCCACCGAACGCCGCGACGACCAGCCCGGCGACGGCACCGAAATGCGCGAGATCGCGCAACGTCTCGCCATCCGCCTGGCGCAGCCCTTCGGCATCATCCACGCCGATCTGCGCCATGCCGGGCTCTCGCTCGACATGGAGTGCCTCGCCTTGGCGCTGAACGTGCGCCGCACGCTGAAGGCGGCCGAGCATGTCGCGGCCCTCGATTGCCTGGAGGGCATCATCGCGCGCGATCCCGATTTCCATCCGGCCTGGTCGCAACTCGCCATGCTGACGGTCAACGAGCATCTCGGCGGCTTCCAGCCACGGCCGGGCCTGGCGCTCGACCGTGCGCTGGCGGCGGCGGTGACGGCGGTGCGCCTGGCGCCGTCGAGCGCCCGTGCCCATCAGGCGATGATGGAGGCGCAATATCTGCGCGGCACCGTCGAGGAAGGGTTGAAGGCCGGCCGCGAGGCGATGGCCCGCAATCCGTTCGACCCGGACGTCATGGCCGATCTCGGCGCCCGCTACGTCCAGCTCGGGCGGCCGGGCGAGGGCTTGCCGCTGCTGGAGAAGGCGATCTCGCTGAGCGAGGGCCGGCCGGCCTGGTACGATTTCTACGCCTATCTCGGCGCGATCATGGTCGGCGACGGCAGGAAGGCCGAGGCGCATGCCGCGATGTTCCGCTCCGAGGACGGACCGCTCAGCCTGATCGGCCGCGCCATGGTCGCTGCCGAAGCCCGCGACCAGGCCGAGCTCGACACGCCGCTGGCGCTGCTGCGGCAGCGGATACCGCTGTTCGGCACCGATCCGGGGCTGTATTTCCGCCGCCGCGGCTTCGCGCCTAGCGTGTACGAGCGCATCATCGCGATGGTCGGCCTGCAAAACATCACGGGGAAATAGGCCGCGGGACGATCGCGGCGGCTCTGCCGGCCCCTGCCACTCGCGAGCGCGGGCCTGGAGGGGTATCCTGTCGGCGCGGCGGTGATTCGCCGCTCGCCAGCGTTCCCTTAAACCCGTCCAGCGTGAGCTAGGCCCTTGGCTCGCATCCGCCTCAGCGCTCTCCCCCCGGCCGCCAGCGGCGTCGCCGGCTTCTCCGTGGGCGCGGCGGCGATGCTCCTGCTGCCGGGCGGGCTTGCCAATGCCGTCGGGCTGCTCTCGGCCGGGCTCGGTCTGGCCGGCTCCGCGGTGCTGGCACGCCGGCGCCTCGTCGACGAGCGCGACCGGGTGCTGGCGCTGCTCGGCGAGGTCAAGGTCCGCATGGCGACCAACGCCATGCGCGTCGACGCGCTGGCGCAGCGGCTCGAGCAGTCGCCGATGAGCGAGGCGGACGCCGCGCCGTCGCGCGCCATGCTCAACGAGCTCACCGCCGAGGTCGGCCTGCTCGGCGACCTGCTGCAGCAGGTCGCGACCACGCTCGGCGACCATGACGACCAGATCAGGCTGATGCAGGAGAAGCGCGCCGCGGCCCGCAGCGAACGGGCCGCCCCGGCGCTGGCCGTGGTCGAGCCTGCCGTTCCCGAGGTTCTCTCGCCGCTCGCGGTGCGCGAGGATCCCGCTGCTGAGGCCCGCCGCGCCGCCGAGGAGGAGCGCGCCGCGCTGATCGGCGAGGCGCTGGCCCGCGGCCAGGTCGAGGTGCATCTCCAGCCCGTCGTGCAGCTGCCGCAGCGCCGGACGCGCGGCTATGAGGCGCTGGTGCGCCTGCGGCTCGACGAGAAGACCCTGCTGATGCCGGAGGAGTTCCTGGCGATCGTCGAGGAGCGCGGCTTCGGCCCGACGCTCGACGCGCTGGTGCTGACGCGGGCACTGGCGATCGCCCGCCATCTCGGCGGCAAGGGCGGCGATCTCTTCGTCTCCTGCAATTTCAGCGCGGCGACCTGGGGCAGCTCGCGGGCGCTCGCCGCTCTCGCCCGCATCCTCGAAAAGTACCGCGAGCATGCCGGCCATCTGGTGATCGAGGTGCCGCAGCGCGTCTTCCGCCTACTCGATCCGTCCAGCCTCGGCCTGCTCGGGGCGATGTCGGCCGGCGGCGTGCGCTTCGCGCTCGACCAGGTCGGCGACCTGCGGTTCGACGTGCCCTCGCTGCTCGATCGCGGCGTGCGCCTGGTCAAGGTGCCGGCGGCGCTGCTCTCCGACACCGCCCCGCGCGGCGCTGCCGACATCGCGGTCGGCGATCTCGCGGCGCTGCTGGAGCGCGGCGCGGTCATGCTGGTCGCCGAGGGTGTGGAGGACGACCCGACGGTCGCCGGCATGCTCGAGCTCGGTGTCGGCTACGCGCAGGGCGGCGTGTTCTCGCCGCCGCGTCCGGTCCGGCCCGAAGTCTTCGCCGAGCCGGCGGAAAAGCCCGCGCCGCAGCCGTCCCCGGCACCGGCCGAAGCGCTGCCCTCCGCCGAGGTCGTCGATTATCCCGCGCCGGCCCAGGCCGCGCCGCAGCCGCCTCGGCGCGTCGCCTTCCGCGACGTACTGCGCCGCGCCAGCGCCTAACCGCTGGCGGCCCCTCCGGCGAGGCGGTAATGAAGCCGCCATGCGGCCATGCGATTCAGCCTGGCCGCAAGCAGCCGGAGACCAGCCGTGACCGCCTCGACCCGCCTCCTGTCCGGTGTCGCCCCGATCGTGGGGCAGACCGAACTGTGCCTCTGCGACATCTGGGGCGTCGTCCATAACGGCGTCGAGCCTTATCGCAGTTCCTGCGAGGCCTTGGCCATGATGCGCGCCGGCGGCACCACCGTCGTGCTGGTCTCCAACGCGCCGCGCCCGCGCTCCGAGGTCGCGGTGCATCTCGGCAAGCTCGGCGTGCCCGGCGACGCCTTCGACGCGATCGTCACCTCCGGCGACGTGGCGCGCGACCTGATCGCCCAGCGTGCCGGCGAGCCGCTCTACCATCTCGGGCCGGAGCGCGACCTGCCGCTCTTCGCCGGTCTCGACGCGCCGCGCGTCGGGCCGGAGGAGGCGCGCTATGTCGTCTGCTCGGGCCTGTTTGACGACGAGACCGAGACGGCGGCCGACTATGCCGACCGGCTCGCCGGCTTCGCCCGTCGCGACCTTACCATGATCTGCGCCAATCCCGACCTGATGGTCGATCGCGGCGGCCGCATGGTGCCCTGCGCCGGCTCGCTGGCGGCGGCCTACGAGGCTCTAGGCGGGCGGGCGATCTATGCCGGCAAGCCGCATGCGCCGATCTACGAGCTGGCGATCCGCATCGGGCAGGAGATCCGCGGCGAGGTGGTTGAGCGCGCGCGCATGCTGGCGGTGGGCGACGCCATCCGCACCGATGTCGCGGGCGCCGCGCGCTTCGGTCTGCCGGCGCTGATGTGCCTGGCCGGCATCCATGCCGAGGCGACGCTGGCGCTCGACGAGCCGGCGCTGCAGGCCTGGCTGGCGACGCAGAGCCACCAGCCGGACTACGCGATCGCGCAACTCGCCTGGTGAGGCGCGGGCTTCAGCCGGCGCAGACCGCTTCGATCTTGGATTTCAGCGTCTGGGCGTTGAACGGCTTGACGATGTAGTTGTCGACGCCGGCGCGCTTGGCGGCGACGACGTTCTCGGTGCGCGATTCCGCTGTGACGATGATGAAGGGGGTCGAGGCGATCGTCTCGTCCTCGCGGACCCTGCGCAGCAACTCGAAGCCGGTCATCGGCTCCATGTTCCAGTCCGAGATCACCAGCCCGTAGCTCTTCTCGCGCATCTTGGCGATGGCGGCGCTGCCGTCGGCGGCGTCGTCGACATTCTCGAAGCCCAGCTGCTTCAGCAGGTTCCGGATGATCCGAACCATGGTCTGATAATCGTCCACGACGAGGATCGGCATCGACGGATCAAGGGCCATGGGGCGCTCCAGAAGAGGTCGTCCAGGGGCCGGGACAGGCCGGCGGGCTCTCGTCGCCGGGGCGCGGAAACCCTCTCGGCCAAATAGGCTGCCCGCGTTTCGATCCGGTTAATCGGGTCGGCGCGTGCCGCTGCGTCAGTGGTTCGGGCGCCCGACTTTCGTCTGAGCACCAAAGTCCAATGGTGCGGCGCGGGAGGCTGTGGGACGCTGCTTGCGTCCGGGCGTGGCCGTGCTGTCCGGGCTCCGATCCCCTCCTGCCGAGACGCCACGCGATGTCGAGTGCACTCTACCGGGTTCACGCGTTCGAGGACCTCGCGATCGGTCAGCGCGAGAGCCTGATGCGCACGGTCATGGAGCGGGACATCTCGCTCTTCGCCGAACTGTCCGGCGATGCCAACCCGATCCATCTCTGCGATCGCTATGCCGCGACCACCCGCTTCGGCCAGCGCATCGCCCATGGCATGCTGACTGCGAGCCTGGTTTCGGCCCTGCTCGGCACCCGGCTGCCGGGGCCGGGTGCGGTCTATCTCTCGCAGACGCTCAACTTCCTGGCGCCGGTGCGGGTCGGCGACGTGGTCACGGCCCGCGTCGAGGTGGTCGAGCTGGTGCCGGAGCGGCGCCGGGTGCGCCTGTTCTGCGACTGCCTGCTCGACGGCAAGGCGGTGCTGGAGGGCGAGGCCTGGGTCGCCATGCCGGCCTCCGGGCGAAGCGGCCGCCCCGCCGCCCCTTGACGCTGTCGGCCGCATGAGGCCAAACAGCGGCCTCCGGCCGGGTTTCCGGCGCCGTCAGCGCGCTTCATGACCTCATTCTCAGCCATGCCGTGCCAGCCAGCGCAGGCCGCCTTCCGTCTGGCGCCCGGCGCGCCCGTGCCCGCGCCTTTGCGCGGGCGGGTGCTCGCGCTCGGCAATTTCGACGGCGTGCATCGCGGCCATGCCGAGCTCGCCCGCGTCGCGGTGGAGCTGGCCGCCGCGCGCGGGGCGCAGGCCGGGGCGCTGACCTTCGAGCCGCATCCGCGCAGCGTCTTCCGCCCCGACCAGCCGGTGTTCCGCCTGACGCCGGAGGCGGTAAAGTGCGCGCTGCTCGCTGGGCTGGGGCTCGCCGACTGCCTCGTCATCCCCTTCGACCGCGCCGTCGCCGAGATCGAGGCCGAGGCCTTCGTCGACGAGCTGCTGCTCGGCCGGCTCGGCGCGGCCGGGCTGGTCTGCGGCTACGATTTCCATTTCGGCCGCGGCCGGCGCGGCTCGCCGGAGATGCTGCAGGCCCGCGCCGCCGCGGCCGGCGTGCCGGTCGTGGTGGTGCCGCCTCTGTCCTGGCAGGGCGAGCCGGTCTCCTCGACGCTGGTGCGCGCCGCGCTCGAACAGGGCGACGTGGCGCGCGCGGCCGCGCTGCTCGGGCGGCCCTGGTTCGTGCGCGGCGAGATCGTCCATGGCGACAAGCGCGGGCGCGATCTCGGCTATCCCACCGCCAACATGGTGCTCGGCCGCGACTGTCGTCTGCGCTACGGCATCTATGCGGTGCGCATGGCGATTGACGGTGTCTGGCATGACGGGGTGGCGAGCTTCGGCAGCCGCCCGACCTTCGACGACGGCGCCCCGCGGCTGGAGACCTTCGTCTTCGATTTCAAGGGCGATCTCTATGGCCGCGTCGTCGATGTCGCCTTCGTCGACTGGCTGCGCGGCGAGGCGAAGTTCGACACGCTGGAGGCGCTGATCGCGCAGATGGACGCCGACAGCCGGCGTGCCCGCGCCATCCTGGCCGCGACGCCGGCCTTTTCGCCGTCCTCGCCGCACCCCTCGCCGCCGCCGGCCAAGCCCTGAGCGCACGGCGTTTCCCTCCTTCCGCGAAATGCGCTAGACACCGCTCATGTCCGCTCCGCACCGTGTTCCGCCCCGGCGAATTACCGGCCCGGCTGCCGCCCCGCGCTGACCGCGCGGGTGTGCGCGCAGGCCGGGACGCGCATCGAACAGGACCATCTCCAAGGATGGGCAGGCCCGGACCGACCGGCCGCCCTCGTCATCGCCGAGCCGGATCATGACCGACAAGACCGCCGACAAGCCCGCGACCGTCGACTATTCGCAGACGCTCTTCCTGCCGCAGACCGAGTTCCCGATGCGGGCCGGGCTGCCCCAGCGCGAGCCGGAACTCCTCGCCCGCTGGGCGAAGATCGACCTCTACCGCAAGCTGCGCGAGACGGCGCAGGGCCGCCCGCGCTTCGTGCTGCATGACGGCCCGCCCTATGCCAACGGCAACATCCATATCGGCCATGCGCTGAACAAGGTGCTGAAGGACCTGGTCACGCGCTCGCAGCAGATGCTCGGCCATGATTCCAACTATGTCCCGGGCTGGGACTGCCACGGCCTGCCGATCGAGTGGAAGATCGAGGAGCAGTACCGCGCCAAGGGTTTGAACAAGGACGACGTGCCGGTCGTCGAGTTCCGCAAGGAATGCCGCGCCTTTGCCGAGAAATGGGTCGACATCCAGCGCGAGGAGTTCAAGCGCCTCGGCGTCGAGGGCGACTGGGACGATCCCTATCTGACCATGGCCTATCCCGCCGAGGCGCAGATCGCCCGCGAGATCATGAAGTTCGCCGTCAACGGCCAGCTCTATCGCGGCTCCAAGCCGGTGATGTGGTCGGTGGTCGAGAAGACCGCGCTGGCCGAGGCCGAGGTCGAGTACGAGGAGCACGTCAGCGACACGGTGTTCGTGGCGTTCCCGGTGATCGGAACCGGCCCGGTGGCTGGCGCCTCCGTCGTTATCTGGACCACGACGCCTTGGACGATCCCCGGCAACCGCGCGATCTCGTTCAACCACAAGCTCGCCTACGGGCTCTATCGCGTCACCGCCGCGCCCGAGGGCAACTGGGCCAAGGTCGGCGCGACCTATCTGCTGGCCAAGAACCTCGCCGAAGGCGTGTTCAAGGCGGCGAAGGTCGAGGCGTTCGAGTTGGTGAGTGACGTCGATGCCGCGCAGCTCGCCGGCCTGACCTGCGCCCATCCCCTGCGCGGCCACGGCTACGATTTCGACGTGCCGCTGCTCGATGGCGACCATGTCACCGACGATGCCGGCACGGGCTTCGTCCACACCGCGCCCGGCCATGGCCGCGAGGACTTCGATGTCTGGATGGCGAATGGCCGCAGGCTGGCCGCGCACGGCATCGAGACCCGCATCCCCTACACCGTCGACGCCGATGGCCGCTTCACCAGGGAGGCGCCCGGCTTCGAGGGCGCCCAGGTCATCACCGACAAGGGCGAGAAGGGCGACGCCAACGAGGTGGTGATCAAGGCACTCGCCGCCAGCGGCAACCTCGTGGCGCGCGGGCGTCTCAAGCACCAGTACCCGCATAGCTGGCGCTCGAAGAAGCCGGTGATCTTCCGCAATACGCCGCAATGGTTCATCGCCATGGACAAGCCCTATGGCGAGGCCGGCGCGCCCGATCCGGCGGCGCCGGCCCCGACGCCGGGGGGCAATGCCGACACGCTGCGCAATCGGGCGCTCAAGGCGATCAAGGACACGCAATGGGTGCCCGCCGCCGGCGAGAACCGCATCAACGGCATGATCGCCAATCGGCCCGACTGGGTCGTGTCGCGCCAGCGCGCCTGGGGCGTGCCGATCACGGTCTTCGTCGAGAAGGAGACGGGAACCGTCCTGACCGACGAGCGGGTCAACACCGCCATCGCCGACGCCTTCGAGGCGGAGGGCGCCGACGCCTGGTTCACCGACACCGACGGCGCGCGCTTCCTCACCCCGTTCGGCTACGATCCGGCGGCCTATGAGCGCGTCACCGACGTGCTCGACGTCTGGTTTGATTCCGGCTCGACCCACGCCTTCACCCTGGAGAAGCGCGCCGACCTGAAGACCCATCGCGTCGTCGATGGCGGCGCCGACCGGGTGATGTATCTCGAAGGCTCGGACCAGCATCGCGGCTGGTTCCACTCCAGCCTGCTCGAGAGCTGCGGCACGCGCGGCCGGGCGCCCTATGACGTGGTGCTGACCCACGGCTTCTGTCTCGACGAGAAGGGCGAGAAGATGTCGAAGTCGAAGGGCAACGTCACCGCGCCCCAGGACGTCATCAAGGACAGCGGCGCCGATATCCTGCGCCTCTGGGTGGCCGCTGCCGACTATTCGGACGATCTGCGCATCGGCAAGGAGATCCTCAAGACCTTCGTCGAGACCTACCGCAAGCTGCGCAACACCATGCGCTGGATGCTCGGCACGCTGGCGCATTTCGACGAGAGCGTCCGCGTCGCCGATCCGGCCACCATGCCGGAGCTGGAGCGCCTGATGCTGCACCGGCTGGCCGAACTCGGCCCGCAGGTCGAGGATGCCTATCGGACCTATGACTACAAGAAGGTCGTGACGCTGCTCTCGCAGTTCATGAACACCGAGCTGTCGGCCTTCTATTTCGACGTGCGCAAGGACGCGCTCTACTGCGATCCGCGTTCGAGCCATGTCCGCCGCAGCGCGCTCACCGTGGTCGACCAGCTCTTCCGCTGCCTCACCACCTGGCTGGCGCCGATCCTGGTCTTCACGGCCGAGGAAGCCTGGCTGGAGCGCTATCCGCAGGCCAGGTCCGGCGAGGGCTCGGTGCATCTGGAGACCTTCGCGCCGGTCGACGAGAGCTGGTCCGATCCGGAGCTCGCCGATCGCTGGGCCAAGGTCCGCCGCGTCCGCCGCGTCGTCACCGGCGCGCTGGAGCTGGAGCGCGCGGCCAAGCGGCTCGGCTCCTCGCTTGAGGCCGCGCCGATCGTCCATATCGCCGATCCCGACCTGCGGGCGGCTGTGAGCGGGCTCGATCTCGCCGAGATCTGCATCACCTCCGGCCTCGTCGTCGCCGGGGGCGAGGGGCCGGAAGAGGCCTTCCGCCTCGCCGACGTGCCCGGCGTCGCCGTGGTGCCGGTCCGCGCCGGCGGCGTGAAATGCGCCCGCTCCTGGAAGTATTTCGATCCCGCGACGGCCGAGCCCGGCTATCCCGAGGTCACCCCGCGCGACGCGAAGGCGCTGCGCGAGCTGAAGGGGGCCGCATGAGCGGCCCCGCGCCCGTGCAGGGGACGGAGGCTGCCGCAGCGTCCTCCGCCAACCAGTCCCGGCTGCGCCGTTTCGGCGTGGTGCTCGCGGTCGCGGTTCTGCTCGCCGACCAGGCGCTCAAGCTCTGGCTGCTCTTCGTCGCCCGCATCGCGGAGGAGGGGCCGTTCCGCATCACCTCCTTCATGGAGTTCGTGCTGGCCTGGAACCGTGGCATCTCCTACGGCCTCTTCCAGCAGAGCACGGATATCGGCCGCTGGGCGCTGGTCGCGGTCTCTTTCCTGGCGCCGATCTGGCTCGGGCGCTGGATGTGGCGCGCGGGCGACCGGCTGACGGTGGCGAGCCTTGCCCTGCTGATCGGCGGGGCGATCGGCAACGGCATCGACCGGGCGGTCTATGGCGCGGTGGTCGACTTCGTCCACGTCCATGTCGGCAGCTTCAGCTGGTACATCTTCAACATCGCCGATGCGGCGATCGTTGTCGGCGTGGCCGGTCTTCTGTATGAGTCCTTCCGGCCCGGCGCGGGCCGGGCGCCCGCCGCCTGAGCCTGCCGCCATCGTTTCGCCGCGCCGATCGATCATGACGGGCCCTGAAAACGGTCCCGAACGGAGAATGGACATGGCTCATCGGATCCGCGCTTCGCGCATGCTGCTCGCGAGCGGCCTGCTGCTGGCCGCGACCCCCGCCTTTGCCCAGGAAGGCATGCTCTTCCAGAACCTGATGCGCGGGGTCCTCGGCAACGACAAGTCCGATATCGAATATCGCGAGCGCGCCCCGCTGGTCGTGCCGCCCGCGGCCTCGTTGCCCCGGCCGCAGGAGCCGGGCGCCAGCCGCACCGCCGCCTGGCCGGACGATCCGGACGTCGCCCGCCGCAAGGCCGAGCGCGAGCGCCCGAACATCCTGTTCTCGACCAGCGAGACCCATCGTTCCAACACCCGTCCGCTGATGTCGCAGGACGAGCTGCGCCGCGGCCGCGTCACCGGGCGCCGGACCAATGGGCCGGAGGACGTGGTTCCCGACCAGAACAACTACAACAACCAGATCCAGCCGATCCGCATCGGCCGCGAGCTGGCGTCGCGCAAGGCGCAGGCCGAGACCGACAATCTGCTCTACGGCAACGAGCCGCGGCGCCAGTTCCTGCACGAGCCGCCGACCGGCTATCGCCGTCCGGCCGGCTCCGCCGCGGTCGGCCCGGGTGCGGCCGGTCCGCAGGAAGACAAGCAGGCCCCGGGCCAGCGCGAGTTCCTGGTCGGCCGCAAGGTCATGCGCTGATTGACCGGCATGCGACGGGACGGGGTGTTTTCCGCGTCGTCCCGTCCTATCTGTTTCCGGAGCCTCGCGGCGGCTCGGGCCTCTCCGGCCCGGGCCGTCTTCGTCTGATGGCCCATTGTCCAACGGCCGCGCCCGCCGCGGCCCCGTCGCCGAGGAGCTGTTCGCGCATATGACGGTCCATACCCCGCCGGGCAGCATGACGAGCGCCGTCGAGTCCTTCCGCCTGCCCAACGGCCTCGAGATCGTGGTCTCGCCCGATCATCGCGCGCCGGTGGTGACCCATATGGTCTGGTACCGCAACGGCTCGGCCGAGGATCCGGCCGGCAAGTCCGGCATCGCCCATTTCCTCGAGCATCTGATGTTCAAGGGCACGGCGAAATGGCCGGCGGGCGAGTTCTCCAAGATCGTCGCCGGCTATGGCGGCCAGGAGAACGCCTTCACCTCCTTCGACTACACAGCCTATTTCCAGCGCGTGCCGAAGGAACATCTGCGCGCGATGATGGACTACGAGGCTGACCGGATGACCGGCCTCGCCTTCGACGAGAGCGTGGTGGCGCCCGAGCGCGACGTGGTGCTGGAGGAGCGGCGCATGCGCGTCGACGCCGATCCGGCCGCCCAGCTCGGCGAGGAGTTCGCCAGCGCCCTCTACGTGCACCATCCCTACGGCACGCCGATCATCGGCTGGGAGCACGAGATCGAGGGCCTGACCCGCGACGACGCCTTCGCCTATTACCAGCGCTTCTATACCCCCGAGAACGCGATCCTCGTGGTCGCCGGCGACGTCAACCCGCAGGAGGTGCTGCGGCTGGCGCAGGAGACCTACGGCACCATCCCGGCTCGCGGCGAGGCGCCCCGTCGCCAGCGCCCGGCCGAGCCGCCGCCGCGGGCCGCGCGCCGCGTCTCGCTGAGCGATCCGCGGGTGCAGCAGCCCTCGCTGCGCCGTGCCTGGCTGACGCCGACCTATCTCGCCGGCGAGCGCAGCCACGCCTTCGCGCTGGAGCTGGCGGCCGAGATCCTCGGCGGCGGCACCACCTCGCGGCTCTATCGCCGGCTCTGCGTCGAGCAGGAACTGGCGGCCGGCGCCGGCGCCTATTTCATGGGCTCCATGGTCGACCGCTCGGCCTTCCAGATCTCGGCGAGCCCGCGCCCCGGCGTCGGCATGGACGCGCTGGAGCAGGGGCTCGACGCCGCGCTGGCGCAGTTCCTCGCCGACGGGCCGAGCGAGCTCGAACTCAACCGGGCCCGCACCCGGCTGGTCGCCGAGACGATCTTCGCGCGCGACAGCCAGTTTTCGCTCGCCCGCATCTTCGGCTCCTCGCTCGCCGTCGGCGAGACGGTCGAGGACGTGCTGCTCTGGCCGCAGCGGATCGAGGCGGTGAGCCGCGACGAGGTGGTCGAGGCGGCGCGTCTCTATCTGCGCCCCGACCGGTCCGTCACCGGCCTGCTGCTGCCCGCCGCCTGAGCCGGCCACCGTCTTTCTCCAAGCTGGCGGGCGGCCTCGCGTCCCCGCCGTCAGGATCTGTCATGAACGCCCCGATCACGCCCGCCATCGCCGCGCCCGGCCCGAGCCTCGAAATCCAGAAGGTTGTCGCCTCCTGCGGCGTCGAGGCCTGGCTGGTCGAGGAGCACGCCCTGCCGCTGCTGGCGGTCGATTTCGCCTTCGACGGCGGTGCCGGGCTCGATCCCGAGAACGCCGCCGGCAGCGCCAATCTGGTTTCCGGCCTGCTCGACGAGGGCGCCGGCGACCTCGACGCCGAGGCCTTCCAGGGCCGCATGGCCGACCACGCGATCAGCCTCTCTTTCGACGCCCGCCGCGACGAGTTCCACGGCCAGCTCCAGACGCTCGCCGGCCAGCGCGATACCGCCTTCGAGCTGCTGGCGCTGGCGCTCAACGCGCCGCGCTTCGACGCCGACGCCGTCGCCCGCGTGCAGGCGCAGGTGGTGGCCGGCCTGCAGCGCCAGGCGCAGAACCCCGACGCGATCTGCCGCAATGCGCTCTTCGCCGCAGCCTTTCCCGGCCACGCCTATGGCCGGCCTGAGCGCGGCGACATCGCCGGCGTCCAGGCGGCGACGCCCGATGGGCTGAAGTCGCTGTCGCGCTCGCTGATGGCGCGCGGCGGGCTCAAGCTGGTCGCGGTCGGCGACATCACCGCCGACGAGCTGGCGCAGCGCATCGACGACGTCTTCGGCGGCCTGCCCGCCGGTGCCCCGCGCGCGCCGGTGGAGGCGCCGCTGCCGCTCGCCGGGCTGGGCGAGACCCATGTCATCGACATGGACGTGCCGCAGACCGTGCTGCGCTTCGTCGGCCCCGGCCTGCTCTGGGACGATCCGGACTTCATCGCCGCCAGCGTGCTCAACCACATCCTCGGTGGCTCGGCCTTCACCTCGCGCCTGTTCATGGAGGTCCGCGAGAAGCGCGGCCTCGCCTATGGTGTGTCCTCCAGCCTGGTGCCGATGCGCCGGGCCGGGCTGGTCGCCGGCGGCACCTCGACCCGCAACGACCGCGTGGGGGAGTCGATGACCGTCATCCGCGAGGAGATCGCCAAGCTGGCGGCCGAGGGACCGAGCGAGCACGAGGTCGAGGAGGCCAAACGCTATCTGATCGGCTCCTATGCGCTGCGCTTCGACACCTCGCCCAAGATTGCCGGCGAGTTGATCAACCTCGCCATCCGCGGCGAGGATCCGGCCTTCGTCGCCGAGCGCAACCGCCATTTCGCCGCGGTGACGCTGGCCGATGTCCGCCGCGTCGCCGCCCGCCTGTTCGGCGACGGCCGCCTGCTGGTGCAGGCCGTCGGCCGCCCCGTCGGGCTGGTCTGACCCCAGCCATTTCCTCTGACTGTCCGGAGCACGCCATGCTGCAGCAAAGCCTCGATCTCGCTTTCGTCTCCGGTGTCGGCGAAGGCGGCATTCCCGATGCGGTCTTCGAGACGGCACTGGCCGATCTCGCCCCGGCGCTGGAGCGCCTGCGCGGCGACGCCCGCGACAAGACCCTGCCGCTGCTCGGCCTGCCGGCCGATACCGCCGACCTGCCCGGCATCCGCGAGGCGGCCGCCCGCCTGCGCGACGGCGCCAGCGACGTGCTGGTGCTCGGCACCGGCGGTTCCAGCCTCGGCGGCCAGACCCTGGCCCAGCTCACTGGCTACGGCACGGCCGGGCTCTCGGCCTTCCTGCCCGAGCCGCGCGTCCACTTCATCGACAATCTCGACCCGCTGACCTTCGCGACGCTGCTGAAGACGCTGCCGCTGAAGACCACCAAGTTCGTCTCGATCTCGAAGTCGGGTGGCACCGGCGAGACCCTGCTCCAGAGCATAGCGGCAATCACCGCGCTGCGCGGCGCCGGCGTCGCCGAGGACCGGATCGGCTGGCATTTCCAGGGCCTGTCGGAACCGGCGAAGCCCGGCAAGCTGCACGCCCTGCGCGCGCTGCTCGAGCCCTTCGGCGTGCCCTTCCTCGAGCATCATACCGGCGTCGGCGGGCGCTATTCGGTGCTGACCAATTGCGGCCTGCTGCCGGCCGCGGTGCTCGGCCTCGACATCGACGCGCTGCGGCGCGGCGCGGCGCGTGCCTTGGCCCCGGTGCTGGCCGGCGAGCCGGTGGCGAAGACGCCCGCCGCGCAGGGCGCCGCCCTCAACCTCGCCGCGGCGCGTTCGGGCCGCAACATCGCGGTGCTGATGCCCTATAGCGACAAGCTGGCGCTGCTCACGCGCTGGTGGATGCAGCTCTGGGCCGAAAGCCTCGGCAAGGACGGGCAGGGCACCCAGCCGGTCGGCGCGCTCGGCCCGGTCGACCAGCATTCGCAGCAGCAGCTCTATCTCGCCGGCCCGCGCGACAAGCTCTTCACGGTGATCACCGTCGCTAACAAGGGCAAAGGCCCGGCGATCGACGCCGCCCTGGCGGAGCGGATCGGCGAGCAGGACTTCGCCGGCCGCACCATCGGCGACCTCGTCGCCGCGCAGGGGCTGGCGATGATCGACACCTTCGCCCGCAATGGCCGCTCCGTGCGCAAGATCCATGTCGACCATGTCGACGAGGAGACGCATGGCGAACTGCTGATGCACTTCATGCTGGAGACCATCCTCACCGGCTACGCCATGGGCGTCGATCCCTTCGACCAGCCGGCGGTGGAGGAAGCCAAGATCCTCGCCAAGCGCTATCTCGCCGAAGGCCGCGGCTGAGACGAGCCGCTGGTGCGCCGTCATTCCGGGGCGGGCCGAAGGCCCGAGCCCGGAACCCATGAACTCAGGTCTTCCATGGCTGGAATTGTCGGCCCGTTGCGGTTTTCTGTCGTGGTCATGGGGTCCGGGCCTGTCGCTTCGCGCCATCCCGGAATGACGGGGGTATCCCCATGACCGTCCGCCGCCTCGATCCCGTCCTGGTCGATCGCATCGCCGCCGGCGAGGTGATCGAGCGGCCGGCGGCCGCCGTGAAGGAACTGGTCGAGAACGCGATCGATGCCGGCGCCAGCGCCGTCGCGGTCACCATCCGTGCCGGCGGGCGCGAGCTGATCCGCGTCGTCGACGACGGTGCCGGCATGACGCCGGAGGATCTGGCGCTGGCCGTCGAGCGCCACGCCACCTCCAAGCTGCCGGATGGCGACCTCTTCGCCATCCGCTCGCTCGGCTTCCGCGGCGAGGCGCTGCCCTCGATCGGCTCGGTGGCTCGGCTTGCGATCACCACGCGTCGGCGCGATGCCGCGCAGGGCGCGGCGCTGGTGATCGAGGCGGGCGAGAAGGGGCCGGTGCGCCCCGCCGCCGCGGCGCCGGGCACGCGTATCGAGGTCAGCGACCTGTTCATCTTCACCCCGGCGCGGCTGAAATTCCTGAAGAGCGACCGGGCCGAGGCGCAGGCCGTCTCCGACATGCTGCGGCGGCTCGCCATCGCCCATCCCGAAATCCGCTTCTCGCTCGAGGGCGACCATGTCGGCGCCTTCGACTGGCCGGCCGAGCCGATCGGTCCGGACGGACGCCTGCGCCGGCTCGGCCGCGCGCTCGGGCGCGAGTTCCCAGAGAACGCCCTGCGGGTCGAGGCCGACCGCGAGGGCATAAGGCTCGACGGTTTCGCCGGCCTGCCGACCTTCCACCGCGGCACTTCGGCCGGCGTCCACATGGCGGTCAACGGCCGCCCGGTGCGCGACAAGCTGCTGCTCTCGGCGGTGCGCGGCGCCTATGCCGACGTGGTGCCGTCCGACCGGCATCCCGTGCTCTATCTCGACATCCTCTGCGACCCGGCCGTGGTCGACGTCAACGTCCACCCGGCCAAGAGCGAGGTCCGCTTCCGCGATCCGGCCCTGGTGCGCGGGCTGGTGGTCTCGGCGCTGAAGGCCGCGCTTGCCGCCGCCGGGCACCGCGCCACCACCACGGGCGGGGCACGCACGCTCGACGCCTTCCGCGCCGTGGTCTCCGGCGGCATGGCGGGCAGCCTGGGCGGCGGTGGCATGCCGTCGATCCAGCGCCCGTCCTTCGGCGCTTTCGCGGACTGGCGCCGCGGCGAGCAGGCCTCCGCCCAGCCGCCGCTGCAGGGCGGCTTCGCCGATGTGGTCGCGCCGTCGGCCGATGCGCGCGCCCATCTCGCCGAGCCCTCGCAGGACGCGCTCGACCGCCCCCTGGGCGCCGCGCGTGCCCAGGTCCACGGCACCTATATCGTCGCCCAGACCCGCGACGGCATGGTGATCGTCGACCAGCACGCCGCGCATGAGCGGCTGGTCTATGAGCGGCTCAAGGCCGAGCGCGCCCGCGACGGCATCGCCAGCCAGCCGCTGCTGCTGCCCGAGGTGGTCGAACTCGATCCCGTCGATGCCGACCGGCTGATGGCAGCCGCCGCCGATCTCGCCTCGCTCGGGCTCGGCATCGAGAGCTTCGGCCCCGGCGCCGTGCTGGTCAGGGAGGCGCCGGCCGCGATCGCCGGCGGCAATCTCCAGGGCATCGTCCGCGACGTCGCCGACGCGCTGGCCGAGCATGGCGACGCCGGCTCGCTGGAGCGCCGGCTCGACCATGTGCTGGCGACCATGGCCTGCCACAACTCGGTGCGGGCCGGCCGCCGCCTGCGTCCGGAGGAGATGGACGCCCTGCTGCGCGAAATGGAAGCGACGCCGAATTCCGGCCAGTGCAACCACGGCCGCCCGACCTATGTCGAGCTGAAGCTCAGCGACATCGAGAAACTGTTCGGGAGACGGTGAGGCGTTTGGCGGTAGCCACTCGTCACTCGTACTTGGCTTCGCCCATATCCAGAAAATAGAGCGTCATGCCGGCATCCCCCGCCTGTGGAAACCATTGCTCTTCGACGATGGCCTCGAGTTGGCGCCTCGCCGCGGCATAATCGACTGCGAGATTGGCCCGTGCCGCCGTCAGCCTGACTTGCATGTTGGGGTGGCCGAAAAGCTGCATCAGCACACGCCGCTGGTCGCCGGGGCGGGATTGGAGCTCATCCTCGATCGCCTGGATCTTGTCGTAGCGCCGATTGAACGCTGCGATCTCATTGCGGTCGAGCGCGTCGTACTGCTGGATGCAGAGGGCCTCGAAGCGCCGCAGAAGTGCGTCTGTCGAGAGCGATGCGAGATCGGCGGGACTCATGTCAGCACCCCGTATTTTTGCATTGCAAAATGCTCGCCCCGCGCTCAGCGTAGCTTGGACATGCTGGTATCGAGCAAATACAGCGTCATGCCGGCATCGCCGGCCTGCGGATACCAGCGCGAGTCGCTGATCGCCTGGATTTCGCGCCGCGCGGCGGCATAGTCGATAGGGAGGGTGGCTTCGGCCGCCGAAAGCCTCACCTGCATGTTGTGGTGGCCGAACAGCGTCTTCAGGATATGGCGCTGGTCCCCCGGCCGGGATTTAAGCTCCAATGCGAGGTCACGAATCTGCCCGACCAGGCGATTGACGCGGGTCTGCTCCTCCCGCTCCATAGCGTCGGACTGTTCGATGCACAGTCGTGCGAAGCGGGCGACGATCTCGGCATTCGAAAGAGCGGCGAGGTCTTTCTGTTTCATTTCAGAACCCCGAATGTCCGCATAGCTTGATGCCCTATCTTCACGTGTTCTGACCAGTCTTTGCCGCGCAGATAGTTTCGCGGCGTCTGGAAATCAAAATTCGGGTTCCGTTTATTGTACCACCCTGTGATCTCATGGTGCTTGTATTTCGGAATGCTGACGACGTTGCCGACGCCGTCGATCTCCTGCCGCGAGAAGCCCTCGCGTGATCCCGCGCTCCGTTCGACGATGTGGTGGTCCTCATAGCCCGGCCGCCCTCTGCCGACGCCCGCCTGCAGCTCATCGAGCGCTTTCGGCGGATCCTGATAGGAGCGGATCGCGGGGTATTCCGCATAGAGCTGGTGACCGGCTTCGATGGCGATGAGCGCCGCGCCGACCGGGCCGGCACGGCGCAGTGCCTGACGGGCGATCTCCCTTGCGAGCGCCTTGGCGGCCTGTACCCGCGTCGGCTTCTCTTTCGGCTTCCTTTCTGGCGACGGGGTGGGATCGAGAGGCGGCCCGCCATTGTCGCCGATGCCCGGCTGACCGCTGCCTCCGCCGCTCCATTGCCCACCTTCCCGGCTTCCGGCAGGGACACGGGGTTGGTCGGGATTGAAGCCGCCTTTCCCGAGGAGGGCCTGAAACCGCTCGAGGGCGAGCATCATGCGCCTGCCGGCAAGCCGGCAGGCAAGCGCCCTTGCGGTCAGACGCGACCGGTCGCGGCGTCTTTCGATCGATTGTGGGGATTGCATCCTTGCGTCTCATCTCCGCGAAGGATGCGGAGATTAGGCGCGCGTTTGGGGGCGGGGATAAGAGGCGCGCTTATGCCCTGCCTTGAGACATGGAGAGCCTGCCGGGTTCGGCTGAAGCCAGGTCGGCGTTCCGGGACCTTGCGTCCGCGAACGGCCCGGAAGCGATCGACACCGCGGAAGCGGACCGAGGCGTGGGCGATCGGGATTTCCGATGACATGACGTGCTGAGGCGTTCCCGGCTCGCCTTGCGGGCGCTCCGGGACGACGGCGTGGTTTTCCGTGAGCTCAGGCTGTCAGGGCGAGGTCGGGCGTCAGCCCGCACGCAGGAACCGCACCTGTGTCTCGCCATAGCCGCGCCGCTCGTGCTCGGCGAAGCCCTCCGGCAGCGTGATTTCGCTGCCGGCCGCTTCCTCCAGCAGCACGAGCGCGTCCGGCGCCAGCCAGCCGCCCGCGCGCGCCGAGACGAGCGCCTTCTCGCCGAGGCCCTTGCCATAGGGCGGGTCGCAGAAGACGAGGTCGAACGGCGCCATGCCGCTGATCGGGCCGAGGCGCGTGGCATCGCGGCGGAAGACGCGGCTATGGCCCGCCAGCCCGAGCGTCATCTGGTTCTCGCGGATCAGCCCGCGCGCCTCGGTGCCGTCGTCGACCAGCAGGGCGAAGGCAGCCCCGCGCGACAGCGCCTCGAAGGCCATGGCGCCGGTACCGGCGAACAGGTCGAGCACCCGCGCGCCGGAAACCGCGTCGTCATGGCCGTGCGCGAGCACGTTGAACAGCGATTCCCGCAGGCGATCCGAGGTCGGTCGGATCGCCCCGATACCGGGTTTCGGGCCGGCGAGCGAACGCCCGCCGAGGCGGCCTGCGACGATGCGCATGGCCGGGCTCAGTCGCGCTTGCCGCCGCCGGGACGCGACGGGCGTCCGCCGCCGCCGGAGCGACCGGGACCGCCGCCACGCGGGGCGCTGCCGCGCGGGCCTCCGCCCCGCGCCCCTTCGCTGCGCGGCCCCTTGCCGAAGCCGGGCTTGGAGAAGCCCGAGCGGCCGCCGGCCGGCTTGTCGCCGAAGCTGCGGCCACCGGGCTTACCGAAGCTGGACTTGCCACCCCCCGTCTTTCCGAACGAGGGCTTGCCGAACGAACCCTTGCCGAAGCCGCCGCGGCCGGGCGTGCGTTCCTCGCCGAAGCTCTCGCGCGCCGGGCGGTGCTCGCCGCGCTCCTCGCCGCTCTTGTGGCGGGTGCGCTGCGGCCGTTCGGCCCAGTCGCCGCTGGCCTGCCAAGGCGCCTCGCCACCGCGATCGCGGCCGGCTTCCTCGCGCGCCGGGGCGGCGTCGCGGCTGCTGACGCGCTCGACCTTGACGCGCCGGCCCTTCGGATCGGCGATTGCCTTGTCGCGCACGCGCACCAGCGAACCGTCCTCGGCCCTTGCCTGGCGCTCTTCCTTGGGATCCGCGCCGCGGCGCGGCGGGGTGCGGCGGGTGCGCGGCGTCTCGCTGTCCTCGTCGCGCCAGACGCCGCGGTTCCACGGCTTGTCGCCGCGCAGATCCTTGACCGGCTCGGGCTCGGCCCGGCGGCGGCGCGGGCGATCCTCGGCGCCGGGCGCGGCGCGGCCGCGGGCGGCCGGAGCGGCACTGCGGGCAGGAGCGGGAACTGGGGCCTCGTCGCGGCGCGGCGATTCGAAATCGGTGCCGGCCCTGGCCATCAGCTCGGCGCCGAGCTGGTCGCGCAGCACGCGCGAGCGGATTTCCTCGGCCTCGCCCTCGGGGATGTCGCCGAGCTGGAACGGGCCGAAGGAAATCCGGATCAGCCGGTTCACCTGCAGGCCGAGATGCTCGAGGATCGTCTTGACCTCGCGGTTCTTGCCCTCGCGCAGATCGACCGTCAGCCAGGTGTTGGCGCCTTGCTCGCGCTCGAACTGGGCGACGACCGGGCCGTAATGCACGCCGTCGATGGTGACGCCGTCGCGCAGCGTGTCGAGCCGGTCCTGGGTGACCTGGCCGAAGGCGCGGACGCGATAGCGCCGGAGCCAGCCGGTCTCCGGCAGCTCGAGCATGCGCGCCAGTCCGCCATCATTGGTCAGGAGCAGCAGGCCCTCGGTGTTGATGTCGAGCCGGCCGATCGACAGCACGCGCGGCAGGTCTTCCGGCAGCGCGTCGAACACGGTCGGGCGGCCTTCCGGGTCGTGATTGGTCGTCACCAGCCCGCGGGGCTTGTGATAGAGCCAGAGCCGGGTGCGCTCGCGGGCGGGCAGGGCCTCGCCGTCGACGAGCACGACATCGGCCGGGCCGACATCGAGCGCCGGGCTGTCGATCACCGTGCCGTTCACGCTGACGCGGCCCTCGGCGATCATCGCCTCGCTGTCGCGGCGCGAGGCGACGCCGGCGCGTGCCATTACCTTGGCGATGCGCTCCGGCTCCTGCGGCGCGGCCGGCGCGAGGTTCACCGTATCGGCGATCTCGGCGGCGTTGCGATGCGCGCGGTCGGGCCGGGTGCGGGTCGGATTGGCGCTGCGGCCAGCGGGCGCGCGCGGCCGGTCGAAACGGTCGCCGCGATTCTCGCGCTGGCCGTAGCCGGAGCGCTCTCCGCCATAGCCGCCTTCGGAGCGGCCGGCGCGCGCCGGGCGTCCGCCCTCGTCGCGATCCTGCCGCGGCCTCTCGCCGTCCTTGCGCGGGAAGCGGCCGGGGCCGGCGGGGCGGTCGCCGAAGCGCTCGCGGCCCGGGCC